>CAOKLK010000095.1 GCA_948469295.1 uncultured Mycoplasmatota bacterium | reverse complement strand
AAATTTTTGATATACAAATTTCATTAGCTGTACTAATATTTTTTATAATATTTACCATTATCTTAATCTTAAAAATATTAAGTATCAAAAGTTCTTATCAAATGGAACAAAATCTAAATAAAAATTTAGAAGTCATACATGTATCTACATTTTTCAATCATTTATGTAACATCCCCTTAAAACAATTTAAGAGCAGAGATTATAGTGATTATTTTACAAGATTATGGGAACAATTCGATATAAAGTACCAACATACTGAAATTATAAAAAATTATGTGTTATCTTTAAATACAGTTCTATTCTGTTTTCTTCTATTGTATTTTATCAACAAACATTTTTTCTATATAATAATGGGAATTTCATTCATTGATATCACAGGATTAATTTTTTTTCAAAAAAAATTAGAAACACAAGAAAGAATGTACCGAGAAGAAAAAAATAGATTTTCTAATATTTCATTTCATTTTTTGCAAAGTTTGGAAACATTTACTTATTTAAATATAAGAAAAAAACAAGAAAGACAAATGGAAACAAAACTAATCTCTTTTTTAAGAAAAAAGGAGATTCATGAAAAATTATTAAAAAGTTATCTTTTTTACCAAAATACAATCAAAGAAATAAGTAATTTTATAATAATTTCAATCGCAATATTATTAATTACCAGAAAAGAATTATTATTAGTAGATTTTTTATTAATAGAAACTATTAAAAATTATATAATAAATGGTTTAGAAGAAATCATCAAAAACTATCCAAAATATTATTACTTAAAAGAAATAATGCGAAAAAGTCATGAATTTTTACATACTGAGGAAGAAAATCTAAAAAAAGGGAACACTACTTTTGTTCCAGGAGATTTAGAGCTCGATAATGTCACATTTACCTATGATCAATATCATTACATTTTTAAAGATTTAAAAATGAAGATAAAAGAAGGAAATCATATCCTTCTCCTTGGAGCAAGCGGAAGTGGAAAAAGTACGCTATGTAAAATATTAACAAAAAATTTAAATTTAACGTATGGAGAAATCAAAATAGGGAATTTAAATATCGAAGATTATAATCTTCTAACCATTCGAGATAATATCGTTTATCTTCCGAAAAAAAGTCACTTAATATCTGGAACAATCAAAGAAAACATTTTATTAAGTTGTGAAAATAATTTTCAACTCTTTCAAGAAATTTGCAAAATTTGTCATATCGAAGAAATTGTCAAAAAAAGACCATTAAGATATGAAACAAGAATTAATAGTCAAGAAAATGATTTATCTGGAGGAGAAAAGCAACGAATTGTTTTAGCAAGAACATTAATGAGAAAAGCAAATATTTTTTTATTAGACGAATGTTTAAGTGAAGTAGATGAAAAATTAGAGAAGGATATAATCAAAAATATGAGAATTTTTTTAAAAGGAAAAATTCTGGTATACATTAGTCATAAAAATCACAAAAAATTATTTGATGAAACATATACATTAGAAAGTTGTCATGAACGAGTCCTTATATCTTAATAAAATAAGTTATATGTTTCAAAAAGAAAAAAGTTAGAAATTTTATGGCCTTATGAAAAAATTGACGAAATCATCAAAATAGAAAAATGGAAACAAAATGAGATAGAACATCCATTTGAAATAATAAATATAAGTGAAATAGAAGTGGATGAAATAAATAAAATAAATTATCAAACAATTGAAATCAAATGTGAAGAAAAACTAATCCAGAATCAAATTGTTCCAATCGTGCTCTTAGATAAAAAAGAAAAATTAATCAAAAAAATAATTAAAATAGTGAAGGAGTTATTATGAAAAAATTAAACCAAGAAGAATTAGAAAAAATAAATGGAGGTAGTGCTAGTATCATCATCTTGGGAATTTTAGCAGTAGGAACCATTATTGCTGGAATCATTGACGGGATTACTAGACCATTAGGGTGTCATGAATAAAATAAAAAATGAAGACTTATTAAAAATAACAGGAGGAGTAAATCTAACCGCTACATTTTTATCATCTGTAGCTAAATGCTTAGACGCCTTACTAGAAATTGGCAGAAGTATTGGAAGTGCAATTCGAAGATTCTATTCCGATGATTTGTGCTAAATAACACTTGAAGAAATAACGAAGTAATAATATAATGATAAAAGATAGGAGGAGTCTTATGAAAAAGAAAAAAGGATTTATTGCCGTTTCTTTAATTTACTCCTTCTTTTTAGTATTCTTAATGATCATGTTAGCATCCATTACTAAAAATGCTCAAAATAGACAATTATTACGAGTATTCAAAAATGATTTGCAAGCATATTTAAATGATAGTGAATTTATTGTAACCTTACTGCCTTCTAGAACTTACAGAGTAAATGAAGTCGTAAGCTTTGCAGATGAAAACTGGCAAGTAATCAAAGACAATGGAAGTAGTGTTGTTTTAATCCTTCAACGAACATTAAATAAAACAGAAATTACCAGTGCTTTAGGAGTTGCTGCAAACAATACCACTTATTTTAATAATAGTTGTACAGATTCCTTATGTCGTGTAAGAATGTGTACCAATAGTTATTCGTATAATTATTGTAGTTATGGAAATGCCAATGCTTATCGATATTATAGTTGGGAGAATAGTATTGCTAAGCCTATCATAGATTATTGGTTTGAACAACATGAAATTCTTCAAAGAATCTGTCGTTACGCCTATGATCAATCAGCCGGAACCAGAATTTGTCAAAGAAATACTTTAATCCGAATGAGTTATAGTGATGGAAGTAAAACATATCGAAGTTATGCAAGATTAGCAACCTACCAAGAAGCAGCTGCAAATCAACAGTGGGCAACTTCAAGTTCTGCATCTTGGACTTTAACAAGATATACACAGAGTGCTGGAAAAAGCTTTATTTATGCTTTAAATAGAAATGCTTATCAAAATGCTGATGTTTTAACGTTAAGACCTGTCATAGAAGTAAGAAAAAGCTAGAAGTAAAAAAAGAAATATGATAATATAATATTATAAAGGAGGAATTAATATGTGGTGGATTATTCTGATTGTATTAGTAGTAATCATAATACTTTATGTAATTGGAACTTACAACAAATTAGTAGTATTAAGAAATCGAGTAAGAGATCAATGGGCTCAAATTGATGTACAATTAAAAAGAAGATTTGATTTAATCCCAAATTTGGTAAATACTGTAAAAGGATATGCAAAACATGAAAAAGGAACTTTAGAAGATGTAATAAAAGCAAGAAATACATTTTTAAGTGCATCTACAAAAGAAGATGAAATGAAGGCAAACAACGAATTAACTAATGCCATAACAAAATTATTTGCTTTAACAGAAAGTTATCCAGATTTAAAAGCCAATCAAAATTTTATTGATTTACAACAAGAATTAAAAGAAACCGAAAATAAAATTGCATCATCAAGACAATTTTATAACGATACTACTTTAAATTATAATAACAAAATAGAAATGTTTCCAAGTAACATCATTGCCAATTTATTTCATTTTCAAACGGAATCATTTTTTAAAGCCAATGAAACAGAAAGAGAAAATGTCAAAGTAGAATTTTAAGTTTACAAAAAATGTAAGCTTATCTTTTTTATATTAAAGATTTAAAGGAGTTATTATGAAAAAAATAATATTCATATTAATAAGTTTTTTCATCCCTATTATAGTAAATGCAAGTTCAGTAAACTATGAAATTACAGATTTTTTAATCGATGCTAAAATCCAAAATGATGGAAGTATGAAAGTAGATGAACTGATTGTTTTAGATGGGAATTTTAATGGTTATATTCGAGAATTAGAATATAAGAATCCCAAATTGAATGACTATATTCCAGGGGAAATAAATTTTGCGAATAGTGCTATCTATAATGCAAGTTCCATTACAGAAGTATCTGTTTCATCAAAAAAAATAACCGAAGATGAAGTAGATTTTTCCATTCTAAACGAGATTTTTACTCCCTTTACAAGAGGAATCAATGATAAACTCGCCCAAAATGGGAACTATATTTTAAAAAAAGATGGGGATATCCTAAGTTATA
>CAOKLK010000094.1 GCA_948469295.1 uncultured Mycoplasmatota bacterium | reverse complement strand
CTATTATAAGAATTTATTTGGTTTTTTAATGTAGTTAAGGAATCTAAGTAATTTGACATTTGACGTTTGAATAAATCGTAATCTTCTTTTTTCCAAATATTTCCTATTGATGTTACTAAAGTGTTGATATTTTGTAAATCTTTATCAAAATTTTTAATTTGGTTATCGCAGTTTTGAATTTCTTTTTTGATGTTGGACTCATTTATTTTTATATACATAATACGCTGCCTTTCAAAAATAAATTTTATAAGGATAAAATTTATTTTTGAAAACCATTGTATAATGGTTTATCCTTGGTCTGCCATTTGTGCAGCTTCTGCAGCAGAACTGATATTACTAATACAAATTTTTAATGATTCAAAAACTTTTTGCATATTTGTATTTAAGGTATTTGTTAGATTTTCTTTGGCATTTCTTGCTGCTGCACCATCCCAAATTTTTGCTCCACTATCTAATTCAGCTATTTTTCTTTCTAAATTTGATTTTAAATTTTCTAATGAAAGTTCAATGTTATTTAGATCTGATCCAATACTACTAATTACACTATAGTTGTAGTGAACATAGCTTTTATTGATGGTTTCTTCTGCTTGTGCATTGATTTGAGCATAGCTTAAATTTCCAAAAGTTGATGATACATTGGTATCTGCTCCTAAGTTTGCTGTTTCTAATGATGCAACGTTTCTATTTACTGAAGTCATTGCTTCTGCAAATGAATTTCCAAATGAGTTAATGAATTGAATCATTGCATTATGTGTTTCCATGAAGTTTTGATAATTTTTTGCTGCTGCTGATCCAGTCCATACATCTGGTGCCACTAGCTTTTCGATTTGAGCATTAAACTTTGTAGAACATGCTCGAAAAGACTCTCCATCTCCATTTAAAAAATTTACTACTGAATTTGCCCATACTTTTGCAGATTCAGGATCATATGTCATTCCGTTCATATTTTTTTCCCTCCTATTGTGTACTTTCTGTACTATAATTTGAGTATAACAAGAACTGAGGCATTAGTCAAAAATGCCGTTTTTTTTTGACACTTTTTTACACAAAAAAAAGAACTTTATTGTTCTTTTGGTTCAAAATTTTTTAATAATTTTATTTTGATTATTTTAGCGTTATGGATGATATATCCAAATTCACTTGTAATTTCTGCACGATCTTCTCTTTCAAATTTAGAAATTTTAAATAATGTTTCATCTGCTATTCCACTACCAATCCAGATACCTCTTGAAGTATCTGCACCAGTTTTAAACCAATTTTCATAGGTGTAATTTTTAATTGTGTCTGGATTATCTATGATCATAAATGATACTAATCCCATTTGATTATTTTTGGCAAAGAAGCTTTCTAATTTCTTTTTATTTTCTTCATTTAATTGATTGATAAAATCATACATTCCTAAAACGAAACAGACAATCTTTTTTTGACGGATGATAACGGTTTCATCAAAATTCCGTTCTTCATAAATTTCGTAAACTTTATCCACATATTCTATGATTTTTTCTATTAAAGCATCAAAATTTTTGGTATAAATTTTTCCGTTCATATTGAGGTTGTTAAAATCTTCTTCCGTAGTATTGATGATGTAAAGATCTCCATAATTTATATATGTTAGTTGATTAATTAGACTATGAAGAAAATCAATGGTAGTTTCTATTTCATAAGAACTGATTATGTTAATTGAATTTTTGGCAATATTGAATTTTTCAACATTTAATTTCTGTTTATTAATTCCTACAACAATATTGGAATTTGCAGTGATTGCATGTTTTACAGCTTCAAAATTTACTTCTTCTGGTAATACGGGAACTTTTGTTGCTTTATTTGGTTCTTGGTTTGTTAAAGTTGCTACTATTTTTGGAAGATAATCATTTAAATTTTCTTCTGAAACATGTGCAGTTTGAAATTCATAAATTTGATCTTTTTTAAATAAGCCTCGTCCCTTTAATTTGGCTGGAACTTTTCCATGACAGTTTCCTAAAATACTAGAATAATCTGTTTCGTTATTTTGTCCCAGAACATAAATTAAAGAGAAATTTTGTTTCATTCGTAAGCGAACACTATTTTCACTGGTTGCTGTAATAATAAAATATATTCCATATTTTGAAGACTCTCTTGATATTTGAATTAATGTTTCATTGCGATCTTCATAATTTTCTACAAAAGCTTCATAATTATTTAATAGTATCACGATACTTGGTTGTTTTTCTTGGCTATTTTTTATAAAACTATCATAAGTTCCACCATACTCACTAAATAATTTTCTTCGTTCATTTAGTGTTTCTTCGATCATTTTAAACAAGTTATTAATTTTTTCGGCATCATTTAAATAAGCAATATCTCCGACTTGAGGAGCATTTTTAAAGACTCCTAAGGTTTCTCCACCAAAATCTAAAATATATGCATTTATCTCAGCGGTTTTATATGTAGTAATAAAAGAATACAGTAAACTTGATAAGAAGGTTTCTTTTCCAGATCCTGCAATTCCATAGATTATTGCATTTCCTTCTTTGTAAAAAGGAACGGTTAATGGATATTGATTTTGTGTAGAAGGATCATCGTATTCTCCAATGATAGGATTTAATATAAAGTTTTCTTTTTCGAAATTATATTTTTCTTTTAATTCATCAATATAAATTAAAGCTGGTATTTTTTCTAACCATAGTTTTTGAATTTTGATATTTTGTTCTTTGGCTACTACACTTAGGTATTTTACGATATTTTTTAATTCTTCTCCTTGTGATTCTACTTTTTTGACAATATCTAAATCTTTGGTTTGGGTAACGAATCCAATGTTGTTAATGGTATTGATGGATGTATCTACTTCTTTTTGAAAACTAGTATTGGGATAATATTGTCCTCCAGACCAAGCAGATTGTCCTAAGGTATACACTTCATCATATCCTACTTGGAGATAAAATCTTCCAGTTTTTTTCAAGAAAGCTGCATCTGGTTTTTTTAATACTTCTTGAGAATCACTGGTGTCTTGTACTTTTAAACAAACTCGAAATCTAGTATTTGACCATATTTGGGAATCTACTACTCCACCTGGTTTTTGAGTTGCTAATATTAAGTGAACTCCTAGACTTCTACCTACTCTCGCTATAGAAATTAGTTTTTCCATAAATTCTGGTTGTTGTTCTTTTAATTCCGCAAATTCATCACTAATAATAAATAAATGTGCAATTTGTTTTTTTTCTTTTAATCTTCCTTCTCGATAAAGTTTTTGATATTTATAGATATCTATCGAACTTTCATTGGCAATGATGCGGGCTTCATTAAATTCTTTTTGTCGTCTTTTTACTTCACTTTCAATGGATGCTAGAGATCGGTTTAATTCGTTTCCGTCCAGGTTGGTAATAGATCCTGCTAAATGTGGTAAGTTAAAACCTCCATTTTGAAAGGAACCAGCTAAACTTCCTCCTTTATAGTCTATCAAGATGATTTGTACTTCATGAGGACTATAATTCACTGCTAAGGATAATATGTAACTGATAATAAATTCTGATTTTCCACTTCCTGTGGTTCCAGCAATTAATCCATGTGGTCCATGATATTTTTCATGTAAATCTAAGCTAATGATTTCTCCGCTTTTTCCAATTCCAATCGGAACTTGTAGGGAAAGAATTGGATTACTTTTTTTCCATCGTTCTAAACTATTTAATTGTTCTACTTTTCCAACTTGATACATTTCTAGGAAATGGTATACATCCGGTAAATTACTTTCTATTTCTGTTTTTATTTCTATTTTAATATTGGCAAGTTCTTTGGCACAGTTATATAGTTCTTCAATTTTATAAAAATCAATTTTAAATCTTTGGGCTGCTTTGTTGATCATGCTACTAAATATTCCACATTCATCTCGGTTTACGTTAATGAAGTTTTTACATTCGTTTGGACATGCTGATACTCTATCTACTAACATTATCATACTAAACCCAACATTTTGTTCTGTTTGCATAATCTTTTTAATGAAGTCATAAGAATCTATCGATTTAATGGCATCGGTAATAATGACATAGTGAGGAGAATATCTTTCTT
>CAOKLK010000093.1 GCA_948469295.1 uncultured Mycoplasmatota bacterium | reverse complement strand
AATGTTCATCTAAATGGAGAAGAAGCTTTAGCGTATGCAAGATGTCGCCACTTATACCTTCAATCAGACATTGCCAGAAATAAACATCAACAAGCGATTCTAGAAGCACTTGCCAAAAAAATGGTCAAAATGGGAAGCTTTAGTGATTTTGAAACAATATTAGACACGATTAGTAACAACATTGCAACAAATATGCAAACAACTCAAATACTTTCCTTTTATCAAACCATTAAAAATATGTTAGTAAATACTTTAAATGGAGAAGATTTCATTACCATTCAAAAAACATATTTAGAATATTATAATTTACCAGTATACTTACCTTCTGCAAACATGACCACTAGTGCTTTAGGTTATTATCCAGATTCTTTAAAAGCAATATCAAATGCCATGAAAGAAAACTTAGAAATCACAAAACCAGATACCATTAAAACATTTCAATATGATTATAATACAGATTTTGAATATTCAAGTGATGTGATTGGTAAAGGAATACGAAGTGGTGCGATTTTAAGTACAATGCCAAATCTAAGTGGTCAAACAGTTACTTATGCCGAAAATTGGGCGATTAGAAACAATATAACATTAATAAAAGAATTTGTCGAAAGCGAATCCGTTCCTGGAATAATAATTAATCAAAATGTGCATGAAGGAACATTCTTAAAAAATATTTCTAGTGTCACAATATATATTAGTAAAGCAAAAAATAATACAAATTCCAACATTCCAGAAGATGACGATGAAAATAACAATGAAGATGAACCTAATATTCCTGGATTACCAAGTGATAATGATAACAATAGTGAGAACAATGATAACAATACAGATAATGAAAATAATGATGCAAATAAAGAACCAGACATTCCAGGTTTACCACAAGAAACTTAAACAGTTTCTTTTTTTTTAATCTTCTTTCATTAATTAATATCAAAAAAAAACAATAAAAAATATTTTTATTGTATAAATTCTTTCATAAATTGAACATATTTAGAAATATCACAAGCACTTTCTGCATTTAATTCATAATTAGAAAATATTTTTTTTAAATAAAGAGGATAAGCTGCTGCACCAATCATTGCTGCATTATCTGTACAATATTTTAAAACTGGTACATGAAAGTTCACTTGATATTCATTCGATAAATCACTCATAACCTTTCGTAAATACTGATTCGCAGATACTCCACCAGCTAAAATAAATTCTTTGACACCTGTTTTTTGAAATGCAAGTTCTACTTTTCTCTTCAATTCATCAATTGCTGCATTTTGAAAACAATACGCAACATCAGATTTTCGAATTTCATTTCCTCTTTGTTCTTCATTATGTACCAGATTAATTACAGCACTTTTAAGACCACTAAAACTAAAGTTATAATCATTTTGAAGCATGGGTTTAGGTAAATGATAAGTTTCTGCACCCTCTAAAGCAAGACGATCTACATTAGGTCCTCCTGGATATGGAAGTCCCAAAACTCTCGCAACTTTATCAAAAACCTCTCCAATAGAATCATCAATACTTGATCCCAAAATCTCAATATCATATGGACTATACATTAATACCAAATCGGTATGTCCCCCACTTACAATTAAAGATAATAAAGGATATCGCATTTCATTTCCAATTTGATTAGCAAATATATGACCCATTGTATGATTAACAGCAATAAGAGGTTTCTCATACACCATAGAAAGTACTTTCGCACATTCTATTCCTACTAATAAACTTCCTAATAACCCTGGGGCATAAGTAACTGCAATCGCATCCACATCAGATACATTCATTTGAGATTTTGCAAGTGTTTCTTCTAAAACTATTGTAATATTTTCTGTGTGCATTCGAGAAGCTATTTCTGGAACTACTCCTCCAAATGTTGCATGTGTATCCATCTGAGACAATACTGTCATTGCAACAACTTCATTTCCATTTTTTACAATTGCCATACTCGTTTCATCACAAGAAGTTTCAATTGCTAAAATAAATACATCTTTCATTCTCTTATACACCGCTTTCCCATTAAATAAGCATCTTGATCGCTGTAATACCCAATTCTCTTATTAACTACTTCAAAACCAAAATTACGATACAATTGAATAGCTATAGCATTATTACAAGCAACTTCTAAGGTAAGATACTCCACTTGATCGGAAATATCACCTAACATGTAATTTAAAAGACAACTTGCCAAATGCTTTCCACGATAATCAGGTAGTACAAACAAATCTACTATATCAACAACTTCATAAAATTCTGTAATAGATAAAAAAGCTACTACTTTTTCATCAACATCTGCAACAAAAAATTTATATACAGACTCATTTATTAAGAAATCTAAATGATTTACCTTTTTATAATCAGCATGCAAATAAGAACCTAATTCATAAATAGAATTAAAATCTTGTTTTGTAGCTCGACGTATCATTTTTGAACCTCAATTAATTTGACATACAAAGGTTTCACCAAATGAGGATTGACAGATGGTAAAGTACGAGAATACTCATAAATTTTTAAAAAATCAAGAGAAACATTCTCAATCACTTGTCTATCTGATTTAAAGATTTCATAATCAGATCGTTTAATATAAATATAATCATTTAATAATTCATCTAATTCATTAAATTCTCCGACAAAATATCCATTTTTTTCTTCTTCAACAAACCAATGATTTCCTTTTTCTACATTAGAAATAGCTTGAATCAAAATACTACTCATAACTCGAATAGGAATATTTAAAGTATAAGCTAACACTTTAGCAATAGTTACCCCTAAACGAATTCCTGTAAAAGATCCTGGACCATTTATGACAATAATATCTTGAATACTTTCCAATTTTATATTATTTCCCTTTAACATTTGATCCAAAGTAGACATAATAATTGCATTATGATTAAAAGATGAATCTTTCTCTATTTTAGTCAAAATTTTACCATTTTCAAAAAGAATAAATAAAACTTTTTGCAAATGAGTATCAATATATAAAGACATTTATAAAACCTCCCATAAATACTTTATACTTCTAATTAAGAAAAAAATTTTAAAAAGTCTACAATACCGAATTACACAAATCTTCATAAAGAGAACCATAAGGTTTAAAATATAAAACTCGTGTATTCTCATCAATTACTTTAAAACTAATTTCCAAACGCTCTTCTGGTAATTGATCTTCAATCATATCAGCCCACTCAATAATAGAAATACCATTCTTTTGAAAATATTCTTCCAATCCAATATTTTCTGTAGCATTCTCTAAACGATAAACATCCATATGATAAAGTGGCATTTCTCCATTTAAATATTCTTTCACTATATTAAAAGTAGGAGAAGTAATATTTTCATTAATTCCTAAAGCCTGTGCAAAACCTTTTACAAATAAAGTTTTACCACTACCAAGCTCTCCATTTAAACAAATAACCATATTGGAAAACTTCTCACTCTCAATATTTTGAGCAATTTCCAATGTATCTGTTTCATTTCTTGAAGTATATTTGTAATTCATTTAATATCACCTATTAAATTATAACAAAAGGATAGAATTGAAGACAACAAATATTTTGATTATTGACAAAATATTTCAAAATATATAAAAAGAATAAACTTAACTTATCTTAATACCTTAAAAATATTAAAAAAAGGTAAATTTAAAGCAAAAAAAAATTGGCAACTACCTATTTTCGCTTACACTATCGTCGGCGTACTAGTGCTTAACTGCTCTGTTCGGGATGGGAAGAGGTGTATCCACTAGGCTATCGTCACCAATAAAGGATTTTGTCCTTTAAAAACAAGATAATGCATACTCATCAAAATTAAATAAGTTAAATCCTCGAATTATTAGTACTAGTCAGCTCAACGTATCACTACGCTTCCACCTCTAGCCTATCAACCTCATAGTCTATAAGGATTCTTACTTCACGAAGAATGGGAAAATTCATCTTGGAGGAGGCTTCCCGCTTAGATGCTTTCAGCGGTTATCCCGTCCATACATAGCTACTCTGCACTGCAACTGGCGTTACAACAGATACACCAGAGGTATGTCCATTCCGGTCCTCTCGTACTA
>CAOKLK010000092.1 GCA_948469295.1 uncultured Mycoplasmatota bacterium | reverse complement strand
CTTGAAAATCCTGAAGAGATATATTGGAAATATAAATTAAGTAACAATAAAATCCTGGTAGTAATTCCATCAGATAAAATTTTTTATTTTGGAAATGAAATTACAGAAACAAATATTATTAATTTGAATATCCGAAGCCTTGAATTTAATGGAGAAATATATGAAAGAATAGCAGCTGGTAATCAAGTATTTTTAAGCACATCTTTTGGAGAACCATTAGAAAAAAATTGTATTTTTAGTGATTTTGAAAACAAGGAACAAACTAAAATACTAAGCTTGGCAATATTAGAAAATAACACACGTTCTGATATTTATGGAAAATATATACAGGAGAAAGATTTAGAAATATGTTGAAAACAGTTTTAATTACTGGGGCATCTCGTGGGATAGGTGCTGCCACTGCTAAAGTTTTTGCAAGTCACAATTATAACGTTATTGTGAATTATCATCATAGTAAAGAAAAAGCTGAGCAATTATGTCAAAATTTAGAAAAAGATTATCAGATAAAAGCCATCCCCATAAAAGCGGATATATCTAATCAAACTGAAATTGATTCCATGCTAGACGAACTAAAAAAATTAAATATTGAAATAGATTGCTTAGTGAATAACGCTGGAATAGATAAAGACTCCTTATTTCAAGAAAAAACATTTGAAGATTTCGAAACAATTCTTCGAACAAATTTAATCGGCCCTTTTTGGTTAAGCAAAAAAATAGGAGCAGAAATGTATCAAAGAAAATATGGAAAAATTGTAAACGTTACATCAACCAATGCTTTAGATACATATTATCCATGCAGTGTTGATTACGATGCTTCAAAATCAGGATTAATTTCCCTAACACACAATTTAGCAGTAGAATTTGCTCCATATGTTAATGTAAATGCAGTAGCACCAGGTTGGACCAAAACAGATATGGTTCGTGAATTAGATGAAGATTATATCCAAGAAGAAAATCAAAAAATATTATTACGGCGGTTTGCAGAACCAGAAGAAATTGCGAATGTAATATATTTTTTAGCAAGTGAAGAATCAAAATATATCAACAATGAAATAATTCGTGTTGATGGCGGTTGGTATTTCTAATAAAGTAAAGACATTTCGGAAAAAGTCCATAAAATAAAAAAAATACTAGGAGGTAACATGAAAACAATAGATTCAATATATAATGAAATAAAAGAAAGCTTAAAAGAACCATTTCAAAAAGTAGAGGAAATATGTGAATACAATAGTGAAAAAGTAATTCGGGCTTTTTGGGAAAATAATGTATCCGAAAACCATTTTAATACTACGACAGGGTATGGTTATGGAGACATTGGAAGAGATACCATCGAAAAAGTCTTTGCGTCCATTTTTAAAGCCGAAGATGCCTTAGTGAGAAACCAATTTATTTCTGGTTCTCATGCCCTAACTGTTACTTTATTTGCTCTATTAAGACCAAATGATATCTTATTATCCATCACTGGAACACCTTATGATACATTACATGAAGTCATAGGGATCAAGGAAAACAAAAGCTCTCTAAAATCTTTTGGCATAAAATATGATGAAATAGATTTAATCAATAATGAGTTTGATGAAGAAAAAATAACAAATTATTTAAAAGAAAATCAAGTAAAAGTAATTGAAATTCAGCGTTCCAAAGGATACTCAACCAGAAAAAGTATTTCCATTGAAAAATTAGAAAAAATAATAAAACTAATAAAAAAAATGAGCCCAAATACTATCGTCATGGTAGACAATTGTTACTGCGAACTAGTCAATAAAAAAGAACCAATTGAAATAGGTGCAGACATCTGTGTAGGCTCCCTAATTAAAAACTTAGGTGGAGGAATGGCACCAAATGGAGCATACATAGTAGGAAAAAAAGACTTGATTAAACTTTGTGCAGAAAGACTTACCATCCCTGGGGAAGGTAAAGAAGTGGGACCTTCCCTTGGAATAAATAAAGAATTTCTAAAAGGTCTTTTCTTTGCTCCAAGTGTAGTGAAAAGCTCTTTAAAAACAGCCATCTTAACAAGTGCAATGCTAGAAAAAATAGGATATGAAGTAGAACCAAAAGCACATGAAGATAGAGTTGATATCGTTCAAAATATTATATTTCATAACAAAGAAGATCTAATAAAATATTGTGAAGGAATACAAATGTCTTCTCCCATCGACTCAAATGTCTTACCAATACCAGATGATATGCCAGGTTATGATGACAAAGTAATTAT
The DNA here is from genome assembly GCA_948469295.1 of uncultured Mycoplasmatota bacterium. Taxonomy (GTDB): domain Bacteria; phylum Bacillota_I; class Bacilli_A; order RF39; family UBA660; genus MGBC162267. Next base: position 1,841 of record CAOKLK010000092.1, on the reverse strand, counting down.
GGCCGCAGGAGCCTTCACCCAAGGTTCGTCCATTGAACTATCCTGTGATGGACCTTTAAGAAAACCATATATAGCGTATCAACAAGGATCATTGACTTACGAATATGGAAAAATAGCAGTACTAAAAGCACTGGAACATTTAACAAATAAATAAAAGGAAGATAAAAATATGGAAAGATTACAAAAAGTCATAGCAAATAGCGGATATACTTCAAGAAGAAAAGCCGAAGAATTAATCAAAAATAAAAAAGTAAAAGTAAATGGAACAATAATAGATGAATTAGGATATAAAGTTTCAAAAAATGATTCTATTGAAATAGAGAACAAATTACTAAAAAAAGAACAAAAAGAATATTACATACTATACAAACCTGAACACACAATTTCTTCCGCAAAAGATGATCAAAATAGAACAACAGTCGTAGAACTAATAAATACAAAAACGAGAATATACCCAATTGGAAGACTAGATTACAATACGACAGGATTACTACTTTTAACAAATGATGGAGAATTAGCAAACCAATTAATGCATCCAAAAAACAAAGTCCCAAAAACCTATATAGCAAAAATTGCAGGAATCCTAACAATTGAAGAAATTCAAAAAATAAAAAAAGGTATCATAATTGAAGGAAGAAAAACCATACCAACCTTTGTAAAACAAAGACACAAAAACATAAATAAAAATACTTCTAAAATAGAAATAACTATTATAGAAGGAAGAAATCATATTGTAAAAAAAATATTTGAAGCATTGAACCATCCCGTAATTGAATTAAAAAGAGAAAATTATGGATTTTTAAATTTAAATGGATTAAAAAAAGGAGAATACCGAAGTCTTACTATCAAAGAAATAAAAAAACTATATTCATTAAAATAAAAAAGAAGCTTATAAAACTTCTTCAGAATCGTCTTCTGTGCAACTTTCATGACAATGACATCCATCACAATGACAAGTGTCCTCATTACAGCAACAATCTTGATTTTCTACCTCTGCTTTATTCTCTACAGAATCATTTTCTTCAATAGAAATAATTGCTACTGGACAAGCATCAATAGCATCTGCTAAAAGTGGAGAATCCAAATTATCTTGTGATTTTACAACAGAATAACCATCTTCACTAAATTCAAAATGCTCTGCATCTATTCCTACACAAGCTCCACAACCTATGCAAGATTCACTTTTTAATACAATATTTTTCAAAAAAATTCACCTCAAAAATATTATATAAGTTAACAAAATAAAAATCAATTCCCAAAGGTAAAAAAATATGATATTATCTTATATGAAAGGATGGAGTCATCATGAAAAGTAGGGTGGAAAAATATTATGAAGAAAATAATTCAAATATCCAAAAAAGAACTACTCGTAATAGCAATTTATACAAAGAAATTAACAATAGTGAGCTTACTAATTTTAATGTTACCAATAATGTCAAAGTAATTGGCGAAAATGACTCTAACTATGTAAACATTGATCGCTTAAAAGAAATATTAGATAAAAATTACAAAGAAGCGTCAAAAAGAAGTAAAGTAAAACTTGCTGAGACTCAGGAAGAAGAAATCATTGAAATGGAAAAAACCAAAGAATACGATATTAATGCAATTTTAGAAAAAGCAAGGGAAGAAAAAGAAATTGATTATGAAAAAGAAAGACTTAAAAAAATTCGTGACACACAATATGATATTTTAAAAAATTTAGATATTGACGAACCAAAAACTGGCAAAATAGCGGATTCAAAAACCAAAGAAGAACTTTTAAGTTTAATAAATACCATTACAGAAAATGAGTTACAAAAAACAAAATTAGATTTAGACCCATTAGACATCTTAAGTGATTT
>CAOKLK010000091.1 GCA_948469295.1 uncultured Mycoplasmatota bacterium | reverse complement strand
ATCAAATTAATTTAGAAACCTTAGCACCAAGTGGAAAGAAATTACCCGATCAATACTTAAAAGCTAATTTAATGGAAAGTAATGTATCAAAAATTACTAGTAAATTAGAAAGTAGTTTAAATACAGAATCAACAATAGAAGAAGCAGTTTCTGCTTATAAGTTATACAATGGAATATTAGGACCAAATGAAACAAAAGAGTTTAGTTTAAGAATATGGATGCATAGTGATGTAACAGCAAATGATAAAGATAGTATGAATGCTATTTATAATGGACGAATTAGTGTCATTACAAGTTATGCATTTACAACATTAGTAGATACATTAATATTATTACCAAAAGTAACCGAAGGTGAAGGTTTATATGAAGTAACCCATAATGACACCAATATTACATATACAGAAGATGAAACAGCAATCAATAATCTAAAACAAACAGAATATCGATTTGCAGGAACGAATCCAAATAATTATGTAAATTTCAATAATGAACTATGGCGTATTATTGGTTTAGTTAACACTCCAGAAGGATCTAGAGTAAAACTAATTAGAAATGAGAGCATTGGAAAGTTTTCATGGGATACAAGTGAATCAAGTATTAATAATGGTTTTGGCATCAATGAATGGTCTGTATCTAAGATGATGCATTTACTTAATAATGGACCCTATTACAACCGAACAAGCGGTGTCTGTTATAACGGACAAAATAATGCTACAATCTCTTGTGATTTTAGTAATACTGGTCTTACAACAAGTACTAAAGAGATGATTGATCAAGTTACTTGGAATACTGGAAGTAATGATGGGATGACATTTACAGATGATAATATAAATACAAATAGTTTTTATAGTTTAGAAAGAAGTAATAATATTGGAAAAATTTGTTCAAGTGGAACTTATTGTAATGATAAAGTAATAAGAAATACTATATGGTCTGGTAAAGTTGGACTTATGTACCCAAGTGATTATGGATACGCAACAAGTGGGGGAACTACAACAAATCGAACTACTTGCTTAAATGAAATATTATCCAATTGGGGTAATGAAAATTTATATGAATGTAAAGATAATGATTGGTTATATAAGGAAAACTATCAATGGGCATTAACTCCCTTTGCTAGTTCTAATGGTGCTAGTGACGTATTCCGTATGTCTAGTGGTGGTCCTGTAGGGCATAATAGTGTGCACCGCGATCGAGATTCTTATCCAACTATTTATCTAAAAACAGACATCAAAATAGAAAGTGGTGAGGGAACAGAAAATAACCCTTATAACCTAAGAGCATAAATATTTTCACAATATAATTTATTGTAGAGTCATAAATTTATTCATTAAAAAATATAGTTTTCTTTTCAAAGTCCAAATTTATAACGACTTCTTTTTTTTTTAGAATATTCAAATAAACAAATTTCTTTAATAAGTAATAAGAAAATTTTAAATAATTCTCCATAACTTAACAAAATATGATAAAATAAGACAAAGACTAGGAAGTGATGATATGTCCAAATCCACATTTATATTAATTGGTATTGCATACTACATTTTTACTATCGCTATTATAATAGTAGTCTTAAACTTAATAGATAAAAAAGAAAAGAAAAAACTAGAAAACGAAATCAGCGAATTAGAAAGAGAAAAAAACTTAATCATATCAGCTGCGATCATGTCAGAATTAAACAAAGTAGAACCCCTAATCAAGAATGCCAATATGCAAGAAGTCTATGATGAATGGCAAAGAAGATTTCAAGAAATTAAAGATTCCGACATTCCAGCAATCACTGATCAACTAATTGAAATTGAAGATTTATTTCATGAAAAAAAATACAAAGAACTAAAAGGGAAAATATCAGCTGCCGAAATTGATATCTATTACATCAAAACCAAATCTAACTTTTTATTAGAAGAAATCAAAGGAATTACGTTAAGTGAAGAGCGAAACCGTGAAACCATTACAAAATTAAAAAGTCAGTATCGAAAAATTATTCAAAAATATCAAGAAGAAAAAAATAGTTATCAAGCCATATCTTCTCCATTAGACCTGCAATTTGAAAACATTGACAAACTATTTAGTGCCTTTGAATTATCCATGGATAAAAATGCTTACCAAGAAGTAGGAAAAATCGTAAAAGCCATAGATGATACCATTGGAAACCTAGGATTAATCATAGAAGAAGCCCCAGGAATTATCGCCATGGGAAAAGTATTAATTCCGAAAAAAATGAAAGAAATTAATACAATCTATGAAAAAATGAAAAAAGAGGGATATAATTTAGAATTTCTAAACCTACCTTACAACATGACCGAATCCAATAAAAAAATAACCGATATCTTTCAAAGATTAAATGTCCTAAATATTGAAGATTCCACATTTGAATTAAAAACTATGACAGATTACTTTGATTCACTATATAATGATTTTGATAAAGAAAGAATTGCCAGAAAAATATTTGATGAGTATCAACGTAGCATTTTAATGAAAGTTACTAAACTGACCAAAATTAATAATAAATTAATCAGAAAACTAGACGATATCAAATATAGTTATGATTTAACTGATGAAGATGATTCGGTAATTGATGATCTAAAAGTGGAATTTGAGAGTATTCGTACTAAATATGATGAAATAGTGGAATTACATCGAGCTCACCGTCATAGCTTTAGTCATCTTGCTAAAGAAATGGAAGTATTAAATGTCGAACTTACTAAATCAGAAGAAAAATTAGATTCTGCTCTAAGAACTTTAGGAAGCTTAAAAGAAGATGAATTAAGAGCACGAGAACAATTAGATGAAATAAAAAATATCCTAAACGAAGCGAAAAATCAAATGAAAAGTTACAAATTACCAGTCATTCCCAAAAATTATTTTGTGGAATTAAGTGAAGCAACCGAAGCAATTGCAAATATCATCAAAGAATTAGAACATACACCAATTTCCATAAAAATACTAAATACAAGAGTAGATACAGCGAGAGACTTAGTTTTAAAAGTGCTAAGTAACACCAAGGAAACCATAAAAACAGCAAAAATGGCAGAAACCGCAATCGTATATGGAAATCGATATCGTCCGATACACAAAGAAGTTGATTTTGGTCTAACCAAAGCAGAAACCGCATTTATGAAAGGAAATTTCAAAAATTCCCTAGAAAATGCAATCACAGCAATAAACATTGTTGAACCAGGAATACACAAGAGGTTGATGGAAGAATATGGAGAATAAAGAAAAAATAAAAATTATGATAGATTTAGATGAAACCATAGTGAGTGGAGGTTACATCGAATCGTTAAACGAATATTTGGGAACAAATTATAAAGCCGAAGATTTTAAAGACTATTACATTTCCAATATATTACCCCCAGAAGAAAACGAAAAGTATTTAGATTACTTTTATAAAAACGTGAATGTTTATGATAAAAGTCACCACATACCAAATGCAATTGAAGTAATACAAGAATTAAATGAATACTACGATTTATATATTTGTACTGCCTTTCTAGATCCTAGAAAACCCAAAGAAAGTATTATTACAACCCAACATAAATATCGATGGATTTTAGAAAATTTACCATTTATAAGTCCTAAAAAAATATTATTTACCAGTGCTAAAGAATTAATAATGTGTGATGTAAAAATAGATGACAAAGTTTCAAACTTAAAAAGAGGATATGGAAAAATAAAATTACTATTATCCCAAAAACATAATGAAAAATTTAGTGAAGAAGAACTAGCATCGTTAGGAATACTTCGAGTAAACAATTGGTTAGAAATACGAAATATTTTAATAAAAGGAGAATTACCAAAATGATATATTTAGATTACAGTGCAACCACTCCCGTAAGTTATGATGTATTAGAATCTTACATTCGAGCTACAAAAGATTTTATTGGGAATCCAAACTCACTTCATGCATTAGGAGTAAAATCAAAAACATTAATGAATACAGCCATCAAACAAATTGCAGATTTATTTACAGTACTAGAAAGTGAATTAACCTTTACTAGTGGTGCAACCGAATCAAATAATTTAGCAATTGATGGAACTTGATTAGCTAATATGAATTCGGGAAATCATATAATTGTATCCAAATTAGAGCATCCA
>CAOKLK010000090.1 GCA_948469295.1 uncultured Mycoplasmatota bacterium | reverse complement strand
CTGTGAATTAAAAGATAAAACAACCACTTGTCAAATTTTAGTAACAGCAGAAGACAAATCAACCAAAATCTATGAAGTTGTCGTAACCAAAAGAGATGAAACCCCAGTTGGACCTACCAAAAGCTCAGATGCCTCCTTAAAAAGTTTAGATGTTTCGGGATTTGTTTTAAATCCAGGATTTAACAAAGACAATACCACATACAATATTAGTGTAAACAATAACATTACGGGATTAAACGTCAATGCCATTCCAAGTGATGAAAAAGCCAAAGTAACTATCATAGGAAACAATGGTTGGAAAGAAGGAATGAATACCATTCGAATTACGGTAACAGCAGAAGATGGATCCGAAAAAACATACATTGTCAACGTAAATCGAAAAAGTGCCAACAAAGAAAATACCCCAACCAAATCATCAAACAACTATTTACAAAGCTTAATCATCAACGATGGAGAACTAAAACCAGCATTTGACAAAAACAATAACAACTACAACATTGTTGTTCCAAACGATGTAGAATCCTTAGATTTAAAAGCCTTTGCAGAAGATAACAAATCAAATATTGTCATTATTGGAAACGATAAATTCCAAATGGGAATGAATGTAGTAACCATCGAAGTAACGGCGGAAGATGGAAGCGTTCGAGTATATACCTTAAACGTAAATCGTAGTGAAAAAATAAGTCAAAACAAACTAAAAAATTTAATCATTAGCAATGGAGAACTATCTCCTCACTTTGAAAAAGATCTTTATGAATATGAAATAACAGTCGATGGAAAAGTAAAAAAATTAGATTTAACAGCCATTCCTGAATTTGATAGTTCAACCGTTGAAGTAATCGGAAACGAAAACTTAAAAGAAGGAAACAACGCAATTCTAATCAAAGTAACCGATGAATTTGGCTTCGTTCAATACTACAGACTTAACGTAACCAAAGAATCCAAAAACACCTTTTTAGGCTTGACATTTGGTACATGGATGACTATACTAGGAGCACTTTTAATTATTGGATTACTACTATGGATACTATTCTTAATTTTAAAGAAAAAACAAAAAGAAGAAAAAGATCCTGTTGGATTTGTCAAAGAAGCACCAACAACTTCTCCAGTAATTGAATTTAAACCAGAATTTAATTTTGGCTCTAAAAACGGAACCGATGACGACATTGTAGAACCAGGTGGAGTATTAAATCAATATACAAATTCTCCAGACAAAAACGACACCAATGAACAAATTGAAACGGCTACCTATCAAGAAGTACCATATGATTTTTATGATGATACAGTGACCAAAGATGAAATGTTTGATGCCATTGATGAAGCATTAAAAACCAAAGATCCAGCGAAATTACAAATCCTTTATGAACAAGAAAGACTAAATCGTCAAAAAGAAAAACTAAAAGAAAAAGAATTAGAAGAACATAACCGTGAAAGAGAAAGATTAAATCGATACAAATAAGATAAGGTGAATAAAAAATGAAAAGAAAAACACTGTTAATCGCAATCTTTCTTTTTCTTTTTCTTCCAAACATAGTGTATGCATCCGATGCCAAATTAACACTAGAAGGAAAAGAGGAAGTAATAGCCAGTGAAACATTTGAAATAGACATCATGGCAAAAGATATAGAAGGAAGTAACTTAATGACAATAGGAGGATCTCTTCAAAGTGATAATCCAGATTGCTTAGAAATTTCTAAAATCACAGTCATTTCTTCTGGAATTGCCTCTGGCAATAAATTTGCTTATAGTAATGGTGATGGAATCAAAGAAGATACCAAAATTGCAAGAATAAGCTTAATTGCTAAAAAAAGTACTTGTCGAGCAGAAATATCCATAAATGATCCCAAATTAGCTTTCACGGATGGAACCAAATTAATTCTTCCCCAAATCACCAAAATCATCAATGTCATAAATTTAGAAGATTTAAAATTATCCAAAGAAAACATTCATTTAAGAGTAAATGAAACCTTAAAATTAAATATTTATGTTCCAAATGGTATATCTCTAAATCCAAATGGGATTACCTGGAAATCCATAGAACCAAATATTGTAACCATAGATTCTGATGGACGGATAACTGCCAAAAGTAAAGGAAAAACAACCATTGAAGCAACTTACCAAGAGAAAAAAATGACGACCAAAGTAGAAGTAGTAGACTATTTAAAAGGAGATGTCAACCATGATGGATTAATCGACTTATCAGATGTCTTACTTGCTTTAAGAATTCAAATGGGGTTATTACAAGTAACAGATTACTATTTAGAAACTGGAGACATCAATGAAGATCAAATCATAGATCTCACCGACGTCTTATATATTCTAAGAACACAAATGAATCTTTCATAAGAAGTAGGAATACTTTCTTTTTTCTTATACAAAGGATGTGAAAAAAATGGAACATGTCACTCACGAAAACATTCCCCCAGTTTATGATAAGGATTCCAAAATTCTTATTTTAGGATCCATGCCAAGCAAAAAATCAAGAGAAGCTAAATTTTATTACATGCACCCTCAAAATCGTTTTTGGAAAACTTTAGAAAGTGTTTATCAAGAAGAAATATTCGAAAAAACAGAATTTTTAAAAAAACATCAAATCGCCTTATGGGATGTCATCGCCTCTTGTGATATTAACGGAGCAAGTGATTCCAGCATTAAAAATGTCATTCCAAATGATATTGCCAAAATCGTCAAAAATTCCCAAATTACAAAAATTTTTACCGCTGGAAAAACTGCTGAAAAATATTATCGAAAATACATTTATCCAGACTTACAAATGGAATCAATTTGTCTACCAAGTACTTCTCCTGCCAACTGTCGAATTTCATTTGAGAAAATAGCAGAAGAATGGAAAATAATTCAAGAAAGAGACTAAAGAAAGGAAAGTGTTTATGGTATGCAGTGTCTTATTAGAAATAAAATCAAAAAGTGTCGATAAAACATTTGATTACCAAATAAAAGAAGAACAAAAGGAAGAATTAAAAATAGGAAAACGCGTCTTAGTTCCTTTCGGAAAACAAAAACTAACAGGTTATGTATTAGAAATCAAAGAAACCGCCGAAAAAGAAATAGAACTAAAAGAAATCATCGAAGTTTTAGATGAAGAAGTCGTTCTTACAGAAGAACTATTAGAACTTGGAAAATACATGAAACAAAAAACATTATCAAGTCTAAGTAGCTCCTATTCAACCATGCTTCCAACGGCTTTAAAAGCCAAAAAAAATAACAATATCAAAAAAAAATATGAAAGCTATTTAATCCTTCAAATTCCTTTCGAAGAAGCAATCGAGCTTTGTAAAAATGAAATCCAAAAAGAAATCATCACCTTATTTGATACCTCCCTTACCATATCAAAGAAAGAAGCCAATTCTTATTCGGTATCAGCTGTAAAAACCCTGTTAAAAAATAAGATAATAAAAGAAGAACAAGAAGAAACCTATCGTTATCAAATTGGATTAAGAGAACAAGATGAAAAAAAAGAATTAAATGAAGAACAAAAAAATGCGTTAAACAAAATAGAATCCTATTTAAATCAAGAAAAAAACATCCTCTTACATGGAGTAACAGGATCTGGAAAAACCGAAACTTACATGCAAGTGATCGAAACGGTATTAACCGAAGGAAAAAGTGCCCTCATATTAGTTCCAGAAATTAGTTTAACTCCTCAATTTATTGAAAATTTTGCCAAACGCTTTAACAGTTCTATAGCGGTACTTCATTCTGGTTTATCCGATGGGGAAAAATATGATGAATGGCGAAAAATAATGCGAGACGAAGTCAAAATCGTAATAGGTGCCAGAAGTGCGATATTTGCACCTCTAAAACAGATTGGAATCATTATATTAGATGAATGTCATTCAGAGTCTTATAAGCAAGAAAACAGTCCCAAATATCATGTCTTTGATATTGCTAAATTTCGCTCAAAAATTCATCAATGTCCAGTGATTCTTGGAAGTGCAACTCCAACTCTAGAAATCATGGCAAGAGCCAAAAAAGGAATCATCGAGCTCATTGAATTAAAAAATAGAGTATTTCATAATCCTCTTCCAAAATGCGAATTAGTAAATATGAAAGAAGAGATTAAAAATCATCATTTCATGATTAGTCAACTACTCGAAGAAAAAATTATGGATCGGTTAAACAAAAAAGAACAGATC
>CAOKLK010000089.1 GCA_948469295.1 uncultured Mycoplasmatota bacterium | reverse complement strand
ATCAGAATGAAAAAAGAATAGAGATATCTTCTTGTTACATGATATAATGAGTGTGGTGGTAAAATGAAAAAAATAATTTTAGTAGATGGAAATAACTTGCTTTTTCGAAGTTACTATGCAACAGCATATTCTGGCTCACTAATGAAAAATTCCAAAGGTTTTCCAACCAACGCATTGTATGGCTTTACAAGCATGATAAATAAAATCATTGCCGAAGAAAATCCAGAATATATGGCAGTTGCTTTTGATATTGGAAAAAACTTTCGAAGAGAAAAATATGATTTTTATAAAGATGGTCGAAAAGAAACTCCAGAAGACTTAGTAAAACAAATGCCTTATGCTAGAACTATTCTAAGTGCCATGGGGGTTCCTTATTTTGAATTAGAACCATATGAAGCCGATGACATCATCGGAACCCTTGCTAAAATGGTGGAAGAAGATGAAGAATTTAACGGAACCATTATTTCTAGTGATCGAGATTTATTACAACTAGTATCGAAACAACTGGACATGAAATTACTAAAACAAAAAGGATACGTAAAATATAATCCAGAAAGTTTTTTTGAAGAATATAAGTTAGATCCTATTAAAATTATTGATATCAAAGCTCTTGCGGGAGATAGCTCGGATAATATTCCTGGTGTAAAAGGAATTGGAGAAAAAACTGCTTTAACATTATTGCAAGAATTTCAAAGTTTAGAAGGAATCTATGAAAATTTAGAAAAAATCAAAGGCAAGAAAAAAGAACTATTAGAACAAGAAGAACAAATGGCTTTCACAAGCAAAGAAATTGCAACCATCTATCGGGATGTGCCATTAGAAGTGAAAGATCTAGAAGACATCAAATACGAAAAAAAGGAAGGAGAAGAATTATATCATATTTACGAAGAATTAGAATTTTATTCTTTGTTAAAAAATTTTGACAAACCGAAACTGGAAATCAAAAATGAATATCAAAAAATTACCAAAATAGAAGACTTTCAAAGTGCTGAAATAAATGCGTATTATGTTGAATTAAATCAATCCAATTATCATAATGCCGAAATCCTTGGTATGGCAATTACAAACAAAAATGGGACGTTTTTCATTCCTAAAAATTTAATCAAAGAAGTCGTAAATCAAATAAAAGATACTATTTTATATACCTTTGATTACAAAAAAAATATAGTTTCCTTTAAAAAAGAAGCGATCGAAATCGAAAATTGTAATGATGATTTAATGATACTAGCATATTTAATGAATTATAATATTAAAGATGACATTGCTTATTTAATGGTTCCAAAAGGATATAATGTTTCATTTTATGATACGTTAAAAGCAAAAGATATGATAAGTGAACTAAGAGAATCAGAAATAGCTTTAAAAAGTAAATTTATTTTTGATACACGAGATGATTATATTTTAGAAATCAAAAGAGAAAATATGTATGAATTATATCGAAATATTGAAATGCCTTTAATTGAAGTGTTGGCAAGTATGGAACAAACTGGTGTAAAAGTTGAAAAAAAAATTCTCGATGATATGAAATTAGAAACCAAATCAAAATTAGAATTGATTGAACATGACATATACAACTTAGCTGGAGAAACCTTTAACATTTCAAGTCCAAAACAATTAGGAGACATTCTTTTTGAAAAACTAGGACTTCCAGGTGGTAAAAAAAATCAAACAGGGTATAAAACCGATGTAAAAGTGTTACATAAATTACTGGGAATACATCCAATCATAGAAAAAATATTAGAATATCGAAATTTAAGTAAACTAAATTCCACTTATTTAGAAGGTTTAGAAAACTACATTCACAAAGATGGAAAAATTCATACCATTTACAAACAGAACTTAACAAGAACGGGAAGACTTTCTTCCGTAGAACCTAATCTTCAAAACATTCCTGCCAAAGATGAAGAAGGAAGAAGAGTGAGAAAAGCATTTCTTCCAACTCAAGATGAATTTCTAAGTGCAGATTACTCTCAAATAGAATTAAGAATCTTAGCTCATATTTCCGATTCCCAAGAACTAATTGAAGCTTTTATAAGAGATGATGACATTCATACCAAAGTAGCATCGGATATCTATGGAACAAATGTAAATGAAGTTACCAAAAAAATGCGTTCTACTGCCAAAGCTGTTATTTTTGGAATTGTATATGGAATTAGTGGGTTTGGATTAGGAGAAAATTTAGAAATTAGTAGAAAAGAAGCAACCGATTTTATAAATAAATATTATGAATTATATCCTGGAGTAAAAAGATATATGGAAGAAATTGTAGAAGAAGCTTATGAACAAGGAGCAGTAAGAACATTATGGAAAAGAAAAAGAGTAATTGAAGAATTAAATAATAGTAATTATATGATTCGTCAATCGGGTGAAAGAATTGCCTTAAACACTCCAATTCAAGGAACGAGTGCAGACATAATTAAAAAAGCCATGGTCGAAATTTATCAAAAATTCAAAAAAGAAAATATCAAATCAAAAATGATTCTCCAAGTTCATGATGAATTAATCTTTGATGTCCAAAAAGAAGAAAAAGAAATAGTTACCAAAATAGTAACAGAAACTATGACCAATGTGATCAAATTAAAAGTACCATTAAAAGTCAGTGCCGACTTTGGCACAGATTGGTATGAAACAAAATAGTAAATAGAAAGAGATGCATTATGCCAGAATTACCAGAAGTTGAAACTGTAAGAAATACTTTAAAAAAACAGATATTAAAGAAAAAAATAAAAGAAATCACAATTCTGTATCCCAATATGATCGAAAGTGATTTAAAAATGTTTCAAAACAATCTAAAAAACAAAGAATTTCTAGATATAAAAAGAATTGGAAAATGGTTACTATTTGAATTAGACAATTACTTTTTATTAAGTCATTTACGAATGGAAGGTAAATTCTTCTTAAAAAAAGAAGGCGACCCTATCGAAAAACATGAACATATTATTTTTACATTCCATGATCAAACAGATTTACGATATCATGACACAAGAAAATTTGGCAAAATGATGCTCGTAAAAAAAGCAGATTTAAAAAGTGTAGAAGCAATTAGAAAACAAGGGTATGAACCAGGAAACAAAGACTTAACAAAAGAATATCTTTATGAAAAAATTCACAACAAATCCTTGCCAATCAAAACCATTTTATTAGATCAAACCATTATTAGTGGATTAGGAAACATTTATGCAAATGAAGTATTATTTGCATCTCACATAAATCCTCTAAAAAAAGGGAATCAACTTACTTTAGAAGAATGTGAGAAAATAATCGAATCCTCAGAAAAAATTATCAAACAAGCCATTCAAGATGGAGGAACAACCATTAAAAGTTATACTTCAAGTTTAGGTGTAACAGGACGATTTCAAAATCATTTACAAGTACATAAACAAGAAGGAAAACCATGTTTCGCTTGTGGGAGTATAGTAGAAAATCAAAAAGTGGGAGGAAGAAGTACTTACTATTGCCCAAATTGTCAAAAATAAAAAAGCTATGAAACTGTTTCCATAGCTCTTTTTTTGCATTCTTGATAAATATAGTTTGTTGTTTTGCAATCATCAACACTTCGATGAGATCCAAAATCCAATTTAAAATAATGTTTTAATGTTTCCAATTTATAATTGTAAGCACGAGGAATATAAATTCGTGCAAGTTCAATGGTATCAATCGTTGTTTGAGTCATTTCATTCATATCCAAGCGTTTTAAATTAGTATTAATAAATCCAATATCAAATGGAGCATTATGACAAATGACTGGAAGATCTCCAACAAATTCCATAAACTTTGGTAATACTTCATCAATAGTAGCTTCATTTTTTACCATTTCATCCGTAATTCCAGTAATATTAGTAATAATCTCTGGAATCTCAATTTCTGGATTAATCAAAACATCAAATTCCTCTACAACTTCATTATTAATAACTTTTAAAGCACCAATCTCAATAATTTTGTCAATTTGATCTTTTAACCCAGTCGTTTCTGTATCAAAGACAACATAACTATCTACAAAATTTTGTTTCATAATTCACTTCTTTCCAAAAATTATTATAAAGATAGAAATTCTATTTGTCAAAACCTTGATTTTAAAGTTTTACAATAGGTTTATGTAGAAACTCATAATTTTGAACTGACAAATGAGTAAATTCTTCATACAAGTAAGCAGCTTTTTTTTCATAT
>CAOKLK010000088.1 GCA_948469295.1 uncultured Mycoplasmatota bacterium | reverse complement strand
AAACAGAATGGGAATTCAAAGATAATATTTATTTTGATGGTTACTATGTCGGAAGCCATAAAGATTCTTTATTTTATGTAGATAAAAAAAATAAAATAGAATGGGAAATTGTTCCAAAGAAAAAAAGAATGCGTAAAGTAGGAACCGAAACCAAAGATGGCAGAATTTTTAAAAATGACGAATGGGAAAAATTAAGTATGACCAAATTAATAAATGAAATGCCAAAATTTCAAACGGAAGAAATTTATCATTATGAAATAAATCATGGATTATATGTAACATATTGGAATACCGATCAAAAAAAACAATTAAGTTCCAAAAATGTCAAAGAAATTGTAGCAACTCTTCAAGATAAAATTTACTACATAGTAGAAGATTCTCTATATTACTATAGTGATAAAACAGGAGAAGTTTTAGTAATGAGTTATTTTGAATGGAACTTTAATTATAAAAATATGATTTTTATTCAAGAAAATTGAACCAATTAGGCAAAATATCATACCCTATATTAGGAGTGATATTATGTATGATCAATACCGTTTAAAACCAGGAGACACCTTACAGAGTGTAGCAAAAAAATTCTCAACCAATGAATCTACTTTAAAAGACTTAAATAATATATATTATTCAGATTCCATTAGAGCAGGAATGGATATTATTGTCCCTAAAAATACCAATACTTATTTTACTTACTATACAATTGAATCTGGAGATTCCTTATTTGGAATTGCTAGAAAATACAATATAAATCCAGAATTATTGGCAAGTTTAAATGGGTTAGATATGGATGATTTTATATATCCTGGACAAGAAATACTAATTCCAAGAAGTGAATATAGCTATTACATTACCAAAGAAGGAGATACCTTAGATACAGTTGCGGGATTATTTAAAATCAGTAAAAGTAAACTATTAGATAATAATAGTACAATTTATCTTCAAGAAGGACAAATTTTGGTAAATAAAGTCAGATAAAAAATATGGATCTTGTTTCATATTTTTTTTGTTGTATAATAAAATAGAGGGAGTGACGATATGATCCTAAAAAAACCGTATGCATTTTTAATTAAACATTTTAGATTCATTCACTTAGGGCTTGCAATACCTATCGTTTATCTTTTAATAAAAACAGGTGGAATAGTTTCTTTTTTTGGAGAATATGTCGCTTCAAATTATTACACATCTATCTCTAACATTGCTGGAACATATATAAATTATTTTATGTACTTAGCAATTCTTATTATATTAATTATCACCATTTTTATATATTTTTTAATGAAAAAGAAAGAAAAATCAACAAAGTTTTATTTCTTTCTTATCATATTTTATGTAATTTTATTAGTAATTATTGGTATTACACATAGTATTTTAAAAGGAATGGAAATAAATACATTAGAAGCAACCACTGCAAGAGCATATCGTGACATTTCCTACATTTTTTATCTTCCCCAATTCTTCTTTCTAGGATATACCATCTTTCGTGGAATAGGATTTGATATCAAAAAATTTAATTTTGAAATAGATATCAAAGAATTAGAAATTTCAGATATAGATTCCGAAGAATTTGAATTAACACTAGGAATTGAAGACTATAAAATAAAAAGAAATATTCGTAGATTCATAAGAGAATTAAAATACTATATCCAAGAAAATCGTTTTATTTTTACCATACTTTGCTCGATCTTTATCATCGTATTAGGAACAGTCATTTATTTAAATTTTAATGTCTATAAAACATATCGTCAAAAAGAAACATTAAGTCATAATAACTTAAATATAAAAGTCATGGGCAGTATGGTCACCAATCGAGATTATAGTGGAAAAGTTTTCCGTGATAATAAATACTACTTAGTTTTAAAATTAGCAATCGAAAATCGTGGGAGAGAAAATAAAACATTAGATTATAATAGCTTTTTTATTAATTTAGATACAAGAAGAGTATACCCAACACTAGATCGTGCCAGCTATTTTATAGATTATGCTATGCCCATTAGACAAGATACAAACTTAGTTCCTGGAAGCAATGACATGTATGTATTAGCATATGAAATTACAGAAAAAGAAGTGAAAAAAGATTACAAATTAAAAATACTTGAGCAAATAACATATCAAATTGGAGAAATCGCTCCAGAATATAAAACAGTTTCCTTAAAACCATATCAAGCAATTGATATCGAAACCATAAAGACATTTAATTTAGGAAAAATACTAACCTTTGAAGAATCTAATATTGGTTATAGTTCACTACAAATAAAAGATTTCTCTTTAGGAAATACCTATGCATATGAATATGAATCTTGTCAAAATAATAATTGTCGAACCTTAACAGAACGTTTAGCTACAAATTCAAACTTTAAAACATTATTAGTTCTAGAAGCAATCACAAATATTGATGAAACAACTTTATATTATAAATCAGCTAGATCAAGCAGAGTATTTCCAGAGCATTTCTTTTATATAGAATACCAAGATAATGATGGATCACACATTAGTGAAATAGTAAATAAAACCCCCCAAACATACAAAAATGGCTATATTTTAGAAGTTTCAAATGAAGTAGAAAATGCCACTGCAATTAATTTAGGAATCATGATCCGAGATAAAAAATATTTGATAAAATTAAAATAAAAACGCAAAGTGACCTTTGTGTTTTATTTTATCGTTTTCTCATTCGAGTAGTTCCCCAAGTATCTGGATTTATTTTTAGAAGTTCTTGACCATATGGACTTTTATCCATACTTTTTGCAACGTCATATAATTGTTCAAAATTAATCCAACCATTTTCAAAAGCAATCTTTTCTAAATAACCGATTAAATATCCTTTTACTTGTTCTTGATAAATTTGCTCTCCAGCTTTCTTTAAAGATTCCATAGTACCAGTATCAATCCAATGATAATCTTTATTGAAACATTCTACTAAAAGACTACCTTGTTGCAAATACATTTGATTAATATCTGTAATTTCTAATTCTCCACGAGAAGATGGTTTGATTTTTTTGGCAAATTCAACCACTCCAAAACGTGATGGATCAGAAACATAGTATCCAAATACAGTTGCATTTCCTTGGTACGTTTCAAAACTTGCTTTTTCTAAATAATGAATCAAATCATTTCCATAAAAATATTATCTCTCAATATCATAGTGACACAATCATTTCCAATAAATTCTTCTCCAATCGTAAACGCTTGGGCAAGTCCCTTAGGTTCCGGTTGTACAGCATATTGAAGGCGAATCCCTAAATGACTACTATCTCCTAACAAATTTGCAAATTTTGGAGTATCTTCTCTTGTCGAAATAATAAGTATATCTTGAATTTGTGCAAACATTAAAATAGATAATGGATAATAAATCATTGGCTTGTCATAAATAGGTAACAATTGCTTGCTTGTAACTTTTGTTAACGGATATAATCGAGTTCCAGACCCTCCAGCTAAAATAATTCCTTTCATAGCTCCTCCTTAAAACTCTTTCAATAAACTTTCTAAAAAAAATCCTCATCGAAATCAAATTTGATCAGGATAAAAACCACTATATTACTGAATTTTTTTAATAGGATGTCTAATTACAGTCTTTAAACGACTAACATCACATTTTCTTGGATCACTTAAATATATTTCATGATGATATCTAGTATCTGCAATATCTAATACATAACCATTTTCTTTGATATATTGATGCATGAGTTGAACGGTTTTAGGTTCCTCATCATAAGAACCAATATGCATGCATTGGACACAAAGACCTTCATCATAGGTTAAAAATTCAACTTTTGAAAAATCTTTTTCTTTCTTGTTGGTTGCTTCTTCTATAGCCCAATCAAAATCTTCTTTCATTACAAAATCTGGTAATCGAATAATAGAAATAAAGTTTAAATCATCTTTTTTATTATAATCCATTCCTTTAGTATTTTCTTGCCACCAAAATCCTTCTAATGGTGGAACAACATATTCAAAAAATCCTTTGATTTTATAATCTCCCTTATAACTCATGCGAATCGTAAATGCAATTGCATATAATAATTCAATAGACTTTTTATATTCTCCATCTAAAGCATTTGGATTTCCTTTTCCTCTCACAGCAATATAATTCATTTTAGGAATTGCTACAATCGCTGGTTTATTCTTTGGCATATAAAATTCTTTATATTCTTTTTTATAATCAAAAGCCATAATAATACTCCAATCTATTTTTATTTATCAAATTA
>CAOKLK010000087.1 GCA_948469295.1 uncultured Mycoplasmatota bacterium | reverse complement strand
CATATAATAAAAGAATTTGAAATTGGCTCGATCTATATGCCAAAAGTGATTACAACAACGAAAACTTACGAAGATCTTCTAACTACCATTTCTGAAAAAAAATTAAAAGTAAAATCTGCCAAAGCAGGAATGGAAATAATCAATACAAATGATTTAAAAATAGAAATTCTATCTCCTATGGAAAAAGAATATAAAAATATAAACAATTATTCCATCGTTCTAAAAATAACATTTCATGAACAAACCTTTTTGTTTATGGGGGATGCAGAAA
Source organism: uncultured Mycoplasmatota bacterium (assembly GCA_948469295.1). Classification (GTDB taxonomy): domain Bacteria; phylum Bacillota_I; class Bacilli_A; order RF39; family UBA660; genus MGBC162267. The sequence continues at coordinate 3,945 of CAOKLK010000087.1, read as the reverse complement.
AAGAAATCGAAGAAGATTTAACAATTGACGAAAAAATCACCGTGTTAAAAGTAGGACATCATGGGAGTGATACTTCTTCCGATAAAAACTTTATCGAAAAAATATCTCCAAAATATGCCATAATTTCAGTCGGAGAAAACAATAAATACAACCATCCATCCAAAGAAGTCGTTAATAATTTAAAAAAAGTAAATACCCAAACTTACCAAACAAATCAGGATGGTACAATAAAAATAATCGCTACAGGAAAAGAATTAACAATAAAAACAAAACATAACGAAGTAAAACCAGAAAATAATTCAACAACTGAAGACAATCAACCAGACAAAGAACAGCCAGAAACACCAAATAAAAATGTAATGAATAATATTGAATCCAATCCAAAATCAGATATCATATTAAAAAAATTAACCAGTCCAATTTCAAAAGGGAAAAATGCTACCATTGAAATTCAAGGAAAACCGAACACAAATTACCACATTTCAGTAAAATACTCTACAAATGCGAGTACTGCCAAAGGATTAGAAGATAAAGTAACAGATGAAAAGGGAATCGTTCATTGGACTTGGAAAGTGGGAACGAATACCAAGCCAGGAACGTATAACATTAGTATTTTTGGAGATGGAATCACCAAACAATTTGAGTTTGTAGTAGAATAGGAGTTTATATGAAAGTAATAATTGATCGATTTGAAGGAGAATATGCTATTGTCGAATTAGAAGAAAAAACCATAGTAGAAGTTCCAAAAATATTAATTCCTGGTGCAAAAGAGGGAGATATCATTAAGATTGAAATTTTAAAACAAGAAACAAATAACCAAAAAGAACAAATCCAAAAACTAATAAATAAAGTGTTTGAAGATTAAAGAACAAAAAAACAGGTGACATTTCTTGTTACCTCTATGTTATAATAAAATCAGAACTTGTAAATACACAAAAAAACTGCCTAAGCAGTTATTCTCAATACTAATTTGAGCGTTTAGGGTAAACAATTAAGTAAACCTTTATTTTAACTTTCTATGTCATCTTAAATGGTATTGAAACTTCATATTCCGTTGTTTATAATGCAAATGGGTTTTAGATCTATGTCATATAAAGAATACGAAAAATAAGAAACTTTTTTAATATTTTCAAAAATCTATTTTCCTAAAATTAATATAGAAAGAAACATAAAAATGAATGATAAAATATTGTTTAATAATTTACTAGAAGAAAATAAATTGATAAAAATAAGTGATAAAATATATTTATCTGCTTATCAAATAAAAATACTAAAAAAATATCAAATTCCATATGAAACTTGTAACTCTATAAATGAGATTATCTTTTATATAGAAGATATTTTAAATGAGTATGGGAATGATTTTGAAGATTTAGAAAATATATCAATAGCATTAGCAGAAATAGATTATTATTCTAATTACAATAAATAATATTTAAAGTTTTAAAATATACATGGAGGTTTCTATGGAATATCTAATCATTACAGAACAATCAAACAAAAAGAGAATAATGAAAGAATCTTGTAAAAAAAATAGAACAGAAACAATAAAAATAATCACTTACCAAAAATTTATAAAAAACTTCTATTTTGATTACACCAAAGAAACAATTTATTACCTTAGCAAAACTCACAGCATTACTAAAGAAATCGCAGAAATCTATATCAGAAATTTATATAACATTAGAGAAACCAAAGAGAAAATAAAAAAAGTAGAAGACTTAAAACAAATAAAACAGGAATTAATCGAACAAGAATTATTAGAATTTAATCCTCTGTGGAAAGAAAAACTAAAATCGCAAAAACTAGTATTTTATCACATTTCTAAAAAAGATAAATTTTTCGAAGAAATAATCAACCAATGTAAAAAAATAACCGAAGTTCAAATCATTGACTACAATAGTAAGCCTCAAAATTATAAAGTAAAAGAATATCTAACCCTTGAAAAAGAAGTGATTGGAGTATTGAGCGAAATTTGTACTCTTTTAAAAAATAAAGAAAATTCTGCTAATATTTATCTCGCAAATATTACGGACAATTATCAAAAATACTTGAATCTATATGCCAATTTATTTCACATACCTTTATCCTTAAAAAATAACGAATCCTATAATTCAAATCTCATTGTCACAGAATTTATTAAAGAATATGATAATGGAATGAAAGAAGCAATTGAACTCCTAAAAGAAAAATATCCCAAAGATGAAGAACAGAAAATAATTCATAAAATCATAAATGTTTGTAACGAATACGCCTTTATAACAGAAGAAAAAGAAAAAAAAAGTTTCATTTTATCAGAACTTCAAAATATAAAACCACCAACCAAAGAAAATATCTACGCCATAAAAGAAATTGATTTTTTAACTGAAGATGTTGATACCCACGCCCATCTCTTTATTCTAGGGGTCGATGAGGGAAACTTTCCAAAACTCCAACAAGACGAACAATATCTAACAAACAAAGAACGAACCATACTAAATCTAAGCACTAGTGAAGAACAAAATCAAATCAATAAATTAGCATACCTCACCAAACTAGATTGGTATCAAAATACACACTTATCTTATGCCAAAAAAGATGGAAAACTAGAAATGTATCTATCTAGCATATTCGAAGAAAGAACAATCACCATAGAACCATCAAACGAAGAAACATTATCTCATTCTCATATCTTCAATCAACTGCTTCTTGCCAAAAAAATAGATACTCTAAAAAAATATGGAACCAAAGAACATAATCTTCAAAAACTTTTCAACACCTATCCAAATATTTCATATAACAATTATAAAAATGCCTACACCAAAGTAAACATACCAAATACGCCGCTAAAACTTTCCTATACATCCTTAGATGTATTCTTTCATTGTGCATTCCGATATTACTTACAATATGTCTTAAAAATAAATGACTTTCAAGAAAGCTTTGAAATAAAAATCGGTCGTCTGTTTCATCAAATCCTAATGGAGTTTTATCAAAAAGACTTTGATTTTGAAAAATCGTGGCAAAAAAACATTCAAGAAATCAAATTCATCACCAAAAAAGAAAAATTCTTTCAAGCAAACCTAAAAAAAGACCTAAAAAGAGTATTAGATACACTAAAAAAACAAGAAGAAGGTAAAAACTTTCAGGCTATTACCGAAGAAACATTCAATTATGACTTTGGAAAAAATATAATTCTCACTGGAATTATCGATAAAATATATCACAAAGAAGAAAATGGAAAAAATTTAATAAGCATCATAGATTACAAAACTGGAACTCCTAACTTAAACTTAGACAACTTGCCTTATGGACTAAACATGCAACTTCCAATCTATCAACTTCTTCTCAAGAAACTCTCCAAAAACAACATAGAACTTATCGGATTCTATCTTCAAAAAATTCTTCCAAACATTCCCGAAAGAGACAAAATTCACACGGAAGAAGAACTAAAACAACAAAGCTTAAAGCTTCAAGGATACAGTACCGATAAAGAGTCAATCCTAAGTATCTTCGACCCAACTTACGAAAATAGTAAACTCATTAAAGGAATGAAAAAAAGTAGCAAAGGATTCTATTCCTATGCCAAAATATTAACCGAAGAAAATTTTCAAAAAATTGAAGAAATAGCACTAAAAAATATTGATTTTGCCATTCAAGAAATCAACGAAAGAAGATTTAACATAAATCCTATTAGAATAGCTGGCAAACGAATTGGTTGTGACTACTGTCCTTATGAAAGTATTTGCTATCGAAAAGAACAAGACATTAAAAATAAAAAAGAACAAAAACTAATGGATATTTTGGGAGGTGAAAAACATGCCAACATGGACGAAAGAGCAGAGTGAAGCCATTTATAGTTCTGGAACCAATATATTAGTAAGTGCTGGAGCAGGTTCTGGAAAAACCGCCGTACTAACTACACGGGTTATCGAAAAACTAAAAAGTGGAGTCCACATTAACGAA
>CAOKLK010000086.1 GCA_948469295.1 uncultured Mycoplasmatota bacterium | reverse complement strand
AATATATGACAAGGATGGAATGATTATGGACGAAAAAACAATGGTAAACGATATTTTAGGTGGTGTAAAATCAGACTTAACCACTTATCAAAACGCAATTTCAGAATGTGAAAACATGACCTTAAGACAGACCTTACAACAAATAAGAAACAATGATGAAAGTTTCCAATACGAATTATTCAAAATTGCAGAAACAAAAGGATACTATAAACCAGCAGCAAAAGCAACCGTAACCGAAATTGACACCGTAAAAAATGCATTACAAGGGTAAAACTATTTGGGACCGATCATTGTATCGGTCCCAAATGCTATTTTAGTGAATTTGAAAATATAAGGGATTTATTTTCGTTACTTTTTCACGACAAACAAAAAAACAGCAAGCCACAAATGGCTTGCTGTTTCTGGTTGCGAAGGCAGGACTCGAACCTGCGACCTTTGGGTTATGAGCCCAACGAGCTGCCAACTGCTCCACCTCGCGATGTACTTGTATAGTATAATCGCTTTTGGGCATAATGTCAAGCTTTCTTAGGAAATTTCTAAAAAAATCTGATAAAACACTAATAATAGTATATGCAAAAATACAAAAAAGATACCAAACCATAAAAAATATCCCTAGAAAATGTGGTTTATATCCACATATACTAGGGATAGAGTTTGTACAAAAAGGACCCTAAGTGGTTTTTTTTAGATTGTCTTCGAATTCTTCCCAAGACTTACTAAAAATATGATTTGAAAAAGCTTCTTTTAATCCACTGATTTGTTTTAGACGAATAATTTCATCAAGTTCCATGCCTAAATGTTTTGAAATTTGATCATCATCCCAGCCGCTTTCACTTAGGTCAATAACAATTTTGGACATATCAATAATTTGATGAGTACCTCTTGCACGATTATGGCGAATTGTACTTGCCATGCGATTACTCAAATCTTTATCAATTGTAACAACTGGGATTTCCTTCAAATGAAAATACTCCTTGGCACAACGATAACGATGAAAGCCATCTACAACAATGTAACGGTCATTTTCTTTATCGTAGTAAGTAACAATTGGTTGAGTATAACCATCCTCCTCAATAGAATGCCTTAATAATTTCATTTCAGGAGGAGCTACTTTATTTGGATTATAATCATTAGCGACTACTTTGTTAATATCCACCATTTTTACATTTAATACCGGAAAATCAATTTCTCTTTTTTTCAATTATTTATCACCTCGAATCATAACAAAATGTTTGTAATTATCTAAATGAGTTACAATTAAGCCACATTCTTGATATAAATTTTCATATAATTTAGAAACAATGCTTGGCTCGATTTTAACATCTTTTTGAACTTGACTTAATAACTCTTTTAAATAATCAGGATTATTTGCATAAATGTTTTTCATGATGCCATCACAAACAGAAATAAAGCCATAAGGTTTATTATCAGAATCAATGTAAATATACCAAAGCTTATTATTATCATCATAAATACGATCTTTAGTTTCTGTTTGCACAATACGGGAACCAAAAAATTTTCCCATATAGTTGTAGAAATTAGTATCTTTATTGGTTAGTTTCAATATCATTTTTTTTCACCTCTTCCTCTATAAAATTTAATAAATCTTTATCATCAGAAACAGTAGTTTCTGTTAATAAATTATCCCATTTATGAATAAGTCTTCGCAGCTCCTCATCATCTGTTTTTGTTTGCGTAAAACAAAGACGTTTCATATAAAAATCATTCTTTTCAATCGATCTTGCAATTCGTCTCCAAGAAATAACCTTTTTTTGTGTTTCTAGTTTTGAATCTGCCTCATTGGGAATATCAGACATATCAATATTATCACGCTTTTTATACCAATAAGCAAATTTTTTAATTTTTCGATAATAATGAAGCATTAAATCACTATTATAAATACCAATACTTTCGAGCAAAAAGACAGTATATTCTTCCCATGTCATAAAGTCTGGTTTTGAAGTTCGCAAATTTCCAAGAGCTGTTGTTCTACAATAAATATTACCAAAATTAACACCGATTTACACGATTTACAACTTTGGACCAAGTATCATACTCAAGGGCTTTAAATTGATCAAGTCCATTTTTTTGATCATCTCCATAAGGCTGGCATAAACGCTGTTCATGAATACTAAGTCCATTTTTATACATTAATTCATAAACTTGATTATAGGATAGATTGAGTTTACTAACAGCCCCCCAAATATCTTCTGTTTTCCAATCATAAATAGGATAAAAATTATAAACATCAATATATTTATCACTAAATTTAATTTTAGTAGTCCAATGCTTATGGTCATACATAATTTTTCCCTCAAAAGTAATAGTTCGAAAACGATTTAAACTTTCATCAGAACGAATGCCAACACCACAAGCAACCAAACCGCCATATTTTTTTTGGTACCAATTTGCAAAATACAAAATAAACTCTTCAAATTCTTCACCTTTATAAAACCATGGAAAGGCATGATTTGTCATATTAATACTATCTTCTGGCAATTCTCTTACCCATAAATCTCTACTTTCTTCCTCCCAACAAATCCATTTTGGTTGCAAAATGGAAACAGCATTTCGTAATGCCATAGGCAGAGCAATATGATAGAAATGTCGAATTTGAGATAATTGCTTTAACTCGTAAATATGTTCGATGGTTAAACGGTATTGAGCTTCAAAATCAATATACAAAACATCAAATTTACAATTCTTTTTTTTCGCTACAATATTGGCAAGCTGTACCATAACACTACTATCTTTGCCACCACTTACACTAAAATAAACATTATCAAAATGGTCAAATACAAATTCTAATCGTTCAAAAGCAGCATCTAAAACATTTTTCTCTAAATATATCTTGGGCAATATTCACACCTTCTTCAAAGATTTGTATATGAATATTATGATATAAATGTAAAAAAAAGTCAATAAAGGAGAGTATAACCAAAAAAAATAGTATTTTTTGTAAAAAGTTATGATATAATAAAAAAAGGAGGGAAAAATGAGGATATTAGTGGCAAGTACCAATAAAGGAAAAATAAAAGAGATAAAAGATATTTTAGAAAAATGGGAAATTATCACGTTAAACGACATAAAAAATGCGGTAAAAGTAATTGAGGATGGAAAAACTTTCGAAGAGAATGCAAAAAAGAAAGCAAAACAACTATATGAATATACAAGTATTCCATGTATAGCAGATGACAGTGGTATTTGTATAAAAGAATATGAAGGCTGGCCGGGAGTAAGGACAGCAAGATTTTTAGGAGAAGGAAAAGTAGGAAATCAATATGCAAAACAAAGAAATCAATATATTTTAGATAAAATGAAGGGGCTAGAAAAGGAAAGAAGAAAAGTAGATAATATAACAGCAATTGCTTATTATGATGGTGGAGAATTTCAAGTAGCAGAAGGTATTCTTTCTGGATATATAGCAAAAGAAGCAAAAGGTGAAAATGGATTTGGATTTGATGAAATTTTTGAAATAGAAGACGGAAGAACACTTGCGGAACTGAAGCCAGAAGAAAAAAATGTCATAAGCAGTCGAAAAAAAGCATTAGAAATCATAAAAACAAAAATAATCTACGAAAATTAAAGAAAATCGCGAAAAAGTATTGACACAGGAAGCTTTTATCAATATAATGCTAGTAAAATCAGCTTTAGGAGGTACATACACATATGGTACAAACCAATTATGGAATACAATATGGAAATATGCCAGATGAACAAGTAATAAGAGAAATTCAATCTGGTGACAATATGGCATTAAACTATTTAATGAATAAATATCATGACCTTGTTAATATGAAAGCAAGTAAATTCTTCATGGTGGGAGCTGAACGAGATGATATGGTCCAAGAAGGATTAATTGGATTATATAAAGCGACAAGATCTTTCAATGCAGAAAAACAAAACTCATTTAAAACATTTGCTAATTTGTGCATTGAAAGGCAATTAATTACGGCTCTAAAGACGTCGAACAGACAAAAAAATATCCCATTAAATTCAGCTTTTTCGCTAAATACTGCAGCATATGAAGAAAATGATGATGTATCTGTTATGGATATATTAGAAACAAAAACCGTAGAAGACCCAGCAGAAATGATAACAAAAAAAGAATACTATAATTCAATTGAAAATAAAATAAACGAAAGCTTAAGTGATTTCGAAAGACAAGTATTACACTATTATAAGCAAGGAAAATCCTATGCAGCCATCGCAGAAAAGCT
>CAOKLK010000085.1 GCA_948469295.1 uncultured Mycoplasmatota bacterium | reverse complement strand
CGAAGTTACAATCCGAGATTTGGTGATTAATAGTTTGAGAATGCGACCTGATCGAATTGTTGTTGGAGAAGTTCGAGGAAGTGAAGCGTTTGATATGTTGCAAGCTATGAATACTGGACATGATGGATCGATGACAACGTTGCATGCAAATGGACCAAGAGATGCTTTAAATCGGTTGGAAACAATGGTTTTGATGAGTGGATTAGAAATTCCAATATCTGCGATTCGAGAATATATTAAAAATGCTATTGATTTGGTAGTACATATTGAACGAACGAATGATGGAAAACGGAAAGTAACTTCTATTTGTGAGATTGAAAAAATTGCGGATGATGATATTTTGTTACAAGAAATTTTTGCTTTTGAACAAAAAGGTCTTATGGAAAATGGGGAAGTGGATGGAGAATTTATTCTATATAAGGAGAAAATGCCATCGGTTTATAAAAAACTGGTATCGCAAGGGATTCGAGAACTTGATGAAATGTTTTTAGATTAAAATTAGAAAGGGGAATGCTGTTATGTTAAAGTTTTCTTGTTCGATGTTTTTTGGACAAATATTAATATTGATTCTGTTTCTTTTGATTCTTTTTTTCTTAATTAAGGAAGCACGGATTATTAAGTTTCAAAAAAGATTTGATGCTTTTTCTCTTCATTCTTTTAAAGAACAAGAAGGCTCTTTCTTTGATTTATTTGTCAATCGAATCTGGAATTTTGTTTATTCTTTGCGTCCCTTTTTTTCTTCTTTTTCTTTTCTTCTTCGTTACAGTAAGCGATATGAAAAGTTTATTGTGTATGATGATAAGGATGTAAAAAAAGGAATTGATTATGTAGTTTTAAAGTTTTTTTCGATGACATGTGGGTTTGTTTTTGCATTATTATTGATTTTAGGTCATGTTTTTCCATTTTCGTTTTTGCTTTGTTTTTGTTGTCTTATTTTGGGATTTTATGGACCAGATGTCTTTTGGAATTTTTCTTATTTTCGAAGAAGAAAACAATTGGAACAAGATCTTTTTGAAGCGATTATTATTATGAATCATAGTTTTCAATCTGGGCGAAATATTATGCAATCTGTGTATTTGGTTCAGGAAAAAATGCAAGGACCTATTCGAGATGAATTTCGGAAAATTTATTTGGATATGACTTATGGACTTAGTATTGATGTGGTATTTGAACGATTTTATGAACGAGTAGGAATTTTAGAAGTTCAATATATTTCTTCTACGTTAACATTACTTAATAAAACAGGGGGGAGTGTATCAAAGATTTTTTCTCTAATTTTGGAAGGCTTTTATGATAAGAAAAAGTTAAAGCAAGAAATGAAAAGTCTTACTACTGCTAGTATTTTTATGGTTCGTCTTTTTATTCTGTTACCTATTTTCTTTTCTTTGTTTTTGTTTTTGATGAGTCCAGATTATTTTTCCCCATTTTTTGAAACAACAATTGGTATGATTCTTTTCTTTTTCATCGGCTGTTTGTATTTGGGGTATATTTTGGTGATTCGAAAGGTTTTAAAGGTGAAGTTATCATGAAACGAGAGAAAAGTTTAATACGAAGATTATATTCTTTTCAAGCAATTCAAAAGTTGAATCAGAAGGATTTGTATTTGGGTAGTCAAAAAAAGTTGTCTCTTTCTTCATTTTTATGGCTTCGTTTGTTGGTTTGTGTTTGTTTCTTTTTCGTCTTTTTCTTTTTTGTTCCTTATGGTTTGTTTTTTGGACCATTTTTGGCTATTTTGATTTATTATGGAATGGAATATCTTTTTTTTGATCGTGTTATTTTTATTCGAGAGAAGAAATTAGAGCGAGAAGCTATTTTCTTTTTTGAAGTTTTATTATTGGCTTTGGAAGGGGGTAGAAGTTTATCTTCAGCACTTTATATCACTTCTTCTCATGTGGAAGGAGAGTTATCTTTGGAAGTGCAGAAGTGTTTTCAAGAAATGGATTTGGGTAAGAGTTTTTCTGAAGCAATGATGAGTTTACGAAGTAGAATTTCTAGTCGGGTGATTCATGAAGTCTTTTTAAATATTGAGGAATCTAGTGTGTTTGGGAATGATGTTTCAAAAGCGATGGAACAGCAACTTCTTTTTTTAAGAGAAAAACGACTTTTAGATATTAAAGGAGAAATTACAAAGTTACCAACTAAAATTAGTGTTATATCTGTTTTATTTTTTCTTCCATTATTGTTCTTACTTATTTTGGCACCTTTATTATTACGTTTTTTAAAATAAAATATTTTTCTTGCTTTTTGGTTTTTTTTGGTATAAAATATGTATTTGGTTTGCTTCTATAGGAAGCACAAAAAGGGGACTGAGTCATGAAAAAGTCAAATTTTCTTTCCAAATGGTTATTTACACTTGCATTTTTAACGATATCTTCTAATATTTATTCTTTCGAAGCAAGGGCTGCTTTTCATAATATATCTTTGGAGGAAGAAACAACATTATCTATTGATGAAATCATTTCTACTTATTGTTTAGAAGATATTGAAATTTTGATTCGTCTTTATGAGAAAAGTTTTTTACAATATTATAATGTAGTGATGAAAAATCCGACTTTTTCCTATCGCGATCAAGTAGTAATATTAAAAGATTTTCGAACCTTTGTTTCTTATTTTGATATTTCTTATGGAATTCAAAAGATTCAAGATTATAAAATTGTTGTGAATGATGATTTGTGTGAACAAGAACAAATTAAGGGAAGACATAATTTAAATACAAATTCTACTTTGATTCGAAGTGATGCTTCTAATTATGTTCGTAGTCATGAAAATAAACATTATTATTTTGAACATCCTTCCAAAGAAAGTCTTACTTTGGATAATGGAGAAATGATTTCCACTATTGCGATTCATGAAGCGATTGCAACTGATTTAGCCAGTTTAGATTTTACAGCAGATGGTTTTAGTACAGAGTATACTCCTTTGGTACAAGCTCTTCAAGCATTTTATTATATGTATGGAAGAGATGAAGTAATTTCTTGTTTTGCACAACCAGATTTTTTAGAACAATTGGTATCGTCTTTTCATGAAATAGGGTTGGATGATGATTTTATTAAAGATTTTTTTGATAGTTTAACTGGTGTGATGAATAGTGAAAAAGTTTTAGAGTTTTATTATGATGAAAAAATTAAGGAACAGCATTATTATGATCTTAGTGAATGTATTTTAAAGATATATGAGCACAAGACAGGAAGGACATTGAAAGATTCAGAAGAAATGCAAGCAATTCTTTTTGGACTGGTAAATTCTATTTCCTTTGATAATGTTTCTGGAAATATGATTTATAAAAAAGAATTGAAACAATTGAAATATGGTGCACCTTTTTTTGATATCGATCTTATGAATTTAAAGTCTTTACAAGCAAGGGTTTCTAATTCTGAATTTTTTATCAAAGCGTTTTATACTCCAGCTTTGGATATTAGTCGAGATGATGTTATCTTGTATTCTTTTGATCAAGGGACACTTGAAAAGATAGAGGGATATAATTCAATTCAATATGATGTTATTTCTCATGTTTTAAGTTATGGAATTACGGATGAATCTGTCATTGATGTAGCAGTTCGTTCTAATTTATTTTTGGCATATGAAACGATCATTAATCGAGAAGATCTTTTATCAAGTGATGAGAAGTTGTATTTGATTCAACACTTTGCAGATTTTATGAAATTGCATCCTTCTTTCTTTACATTAAATCCTTCATCAGAATTTTTACAAGTACTTTTAGCAAGAACGGTATCTCGTTCGAATGCTACGAGTGAAGTTTTTCAAATAATTGAAGATGAAGATATTTTATATCGTATTGGAGGAGCAGATTATATTGCCGAATTAAAAGGATATGGAATTCAAGATTTTGAAATGCAAAAGTTTTATATTCAAAATATGACTATTTTTGAAGGATATGTTGATGGTCTTCGTTCGAATATGAATTTAGGATTAACTGAAGAAGATATTCGTCGAATTATTTTATATTTTCCAAATTATGTTCATAATTATCCAATTTTACAAAATATGAATGAATATGAATGCTATGATTATGTTTTTAAAAGTATTAAATCTAGATCAAAAATTACATTAGCTTTGGATCTTTATGATTTATCTAATCATAGTAGTAATAAAGAATTAGCACGGAAACGATAGTGCTAATTTTTTTAGTGTTCATAAATATAAAATTTATTTCTTTCTTATTGAAAAATATGATATAGTTAGTGTTATAATAAGCTAAGTAAATA
>CAOKLK010000084.1 GCA_948469295.1 uncultured Mycoplasmatota bacterium | reverse complement strand
AGAAAAAGTATATCAAAACGCTAATAATATTAACTTAAAAGTAGTTGGAATTATAAGACTAAAAGAATATTATCCGAATATGGCCACTAATCCAGGAATTTAATATACAAATGATTTGTTAAAAGATATTATGGAAAAAAATAATAAATCAAAAGTAGTAGAAGCCCAAAAAAAATCCAATTATAGTGTAATAACTGGAGAAACATTTGATTTAAATACCAAAGAAGGAAAAGAAGCTAAAGAAAACATGTTAGCATACTTAGGAGAAGAAAGTGTTCCTTACATGATACAAGTTTATCCAAAAGATTTTGAAAGCAAAGATCATATTCTTTCTTATTTAGATAAATACAATGAAGACAAACAAGAAGAAGACAAAATTGCCTACATCGATCAAGCCAATTTAATGAGTTCATTATCAAGTAATATTATGGATGCCATCACAATTGTTTTAATCGCATTTAGTAGTATTTCACTAATTGTATCTTCTATTATGATTGGTATTATTATGTATATTTCTGTCTTAGAGCGAACCAAAGAAATCGGAATTTTAAGAAGTTTAGGAGCAAGAAAAAAAGATATTCGAAGAGTATTTAATTCCGAAACATTTATTATTGGAGTATCTTCTGGGTTATTAGGAATTCTTGTAGCAAGACTATTACTATTTCCTGTAAACTCTGTATTACAAGACTTAACAGATTTAGAAAATATTGCAGTATTAAATCCAATTCATGCCTTAATCCTAGTTACCATAAGTGTAATTCTAACTTTAATTGGAGGATGGATTCCGGCCAAAATAGCAAGTAAGAAAGATCCTGTAGAAGCTTTAAGAACAGAATAAAACGACAAAGAAAGACAAAATAAACTCCTTGATGAAAAGAAAGAATTACGTTAAAGTATAACGTGCCATAAACAAAAATTATGGTGATTCTTACCAAAACTCTACACAAACCAAAAATAATCCTTCATCCAAAAATATAAAAAAGGTAAGAATGAAACAAGATAACATAAAAAGTGTTATCTTTTTTTATTTTTTGAATATTATATAGTACTTGACAATACCAAGTAGTAGGTATATGATATTGTTTAGAAAAAGAAAGGAAAAGACATGAATACACAGTTCAAAAAAGGCGTTCTAGAATTACTCGTCTTAGTAATCGTAAGTGAAAAAGACAGATATGGCTATGAACTGGTAGAAAAAGTAAGTGAAATAGTAGATGTAAATGAAGGGACAATTTATCCTATATTAAAACGACTAACCAATGAAAACTATTTTGAAACTTACTTAGAAGAATCCAAAGAAGGACCAGTAAGAAAATATTATCATATTACCGTATCAGGTAAAAAACATTGCAAATCTCTATTAAAAGAATGGTTTCTTTTTGAAAATAGTGTGAGCAATTTTTTAAAGGAGAATAAAAAATGAAAAAAGAAGAATTTGAAAACAAATTAAGAGAAAAACTATCAATATTAGATGCCAAAGAAATTGACGATATTATAGAAGAATATCTGGGTTATATTGATGAAAAAATGCAAAAAGGTGCCAAAGAAGAGGAAGCTATCAAAGATTTCGGAGATATCGATGAGCTTGCAAGAGAATTATTAAAAGCTTATAAAATTAATGTCGAACAACCAAAAGAAAAAAATATTTTAAATATCTTAGTAGAAAAAATAAGTGGAGTACTAGATTCATTAATAAAAGTCTTTGAAAACAAAGATGGTCATGAAATATTAAGAATGATAATAGAAATCATTATGATTCTATTATGTATCAGTTTATGCAAAATTCCCTTCCATTTTTTAGAAGATATCGGCTTTGATGTATTCATGCCATTACAAAATAATTTTGGCAGAGTTTTATATCGAATATGGAAACTAATTATCGAATTTACTTACTTAATTTTAGCAATTGTATTATTCATTAAAATTTTTGAAAAAAGATACTTTGCAAATTTAGAAACCAAACAAGAAATAAAAACAAAGAATGCATCTAAAAAAATGGAGCCTAAAAAAGAAAAGAAAGCCGAAAAAAAAGAAGAAAAAATTATTGTTGAAAATCCACATAAAACAGGAGTTATCGATCTGTTAACCACCATCTGTATTTGGTTTCTAAAATTTATCGCTAGTTTATTTTTAATGGGAATAGCTTGCTGTATCCTTGGGCTTGCCATATGTGTGGGCATGAGTTTATATTTAATGGCAAATGGGGTATCATACATTGGAATATACATCTCTGTATTTGTCTTATTAATTTTAGGAATCCTATCCTTTACATTACTATTTAATTGGATTTTTAACCGAAAAAATAACATCAAATTTTTATTAATTGGCTACTTAATATCGTTTGTAATACTAGGAATTAGTTTCAGTTATGCATCAATAGAAATAGCTACTACGAGATTTATAAACCACCTTCCAGAACATTATCAAATGCAAGAAAAAATAGAAATTATAAACTTCGATGAAAATGATATTTTAGTTGGGAATTATACATTTGAAATAGATGAAAGCCTTACAAATGAAATCAAAGTTTCATATCAATATCCCACAGATTTATATGAAATAACCACCAATATCAACTCTTTAAGTTTGAATAGAATCTATTTAAATTGGAATTATGAAGAAAATCATTGGAAAAATAGAGTTCTAGAAGATATCATAAAAGATTTAAAAAATCATCAAATTCACAATTATGCAATGATTCCTAAAATAACAGTTTACACAAGTTCAAAAAATATTGAGATATTAAGAAAAAATCATCGCTCTTGGAAGAATGAAGGAAGATATCAAAATCAATATTACGAATATTGCGAAAATCTTTATGAAGAAAACGAAATGCTACCTCATTACTGTAAAGAATTACTTTTTTCAGATTATTATGATTAAAATGGACGACAAATCCATTTTTTCTTTGCAACTTCATGTATTCCTTTCAAAAAATATGATAAAATAAAATAGAGGTAAAAATATGGAAGAAAAAATAAGCATGTTAGAACGCTATGGAGAAAATCTAACGGATAAAACATATATTACAGATCCTGCAATTGCCAGAGAAGATGAAATCAAACAATGCATCCTAACCCTTCTGACTCCGGAAAAAAGTGCCCTCTTGGTTGGAAAGCCAGGAATAGGAAAAACCGCAATCGTCGAAGGGTTGGCATATCGAATCCAAAATGATCTCGTACCAAATGCTTTAAAAGGGTGGGAAATTATCAAATTTAATATTACCAGCTTATTAGGTACCAGTCAAAGTGAAGGACAAATAGAAAACCGTGTCGATTTATTAGTAAAAGAATTAGCAACCAAAAACAAAACAATCTTATTTGTTGACGAAACACACGTTTTAGTAAATAAAAATACTCAAGATAATAGTGGAATAGACTTTGCAAATATGTTTAAAGCTGGACTAGATCGTGGAACCATCAAAATGATCGGTGCTACAACCACTGAAGAATATGAAGCTTATATTTTAAGAGATCGTGCCTTTTTGAGAAGATTTTTAAAAATTGATGTGTTAGAAACCGACAAAGCAAACACTGTAAAAATATTAATGGGAACCTATCCAAAATTAGAAAAACAGATTGGAGTAAAATTTGAGTATACAGATTTTATTAAAGAGAAAATTATGGCTTTTATCGTCGAAATGACCGATGAATACAAAAGAATATATGAAGTTGCAAGTCGTTATCCAGACATTTGTTTAACAATTCTTGCCAATGCCTTTACATATGCTCTTTACGAAAATTCAGAGGTTGTAAAAATAAAACATGTCTATAAAGCAGTTTATAATGCCAAAAATGTTTATGAAGATGTTAAGAAAAAAGAAATTGAAAGATTTAAATTAGAATTTGCTGATTTAATTAAAGAAGAAAATGTTAATTTAGAAGAAGTAGAATAGAAAGAGGAAACAAATGGAAAGAAATATTAAAATTGTACAAATTGGTTGTGGAAAAATGAGTAAATTCACAATGAAATATGCATTAGAAAAACAATGTGAAATAGTAGGAGCTATTGATAATCGAAAAGAAATCATAGGAACAGATATTGGAGAAATTTTAGAAACAGAAAACCAAGGGATATTGATTAAAGATAAGAAAGAATTAGATAAATTATTAAAAGATGTCACTCCAGATATTGCAATATTGACTACCATGAGTACATTAAATGATATAGGAGATATCTTAAGAATATGTGCACGAAATGGTGTAAATACCATTACTACCTGTGAAGAA
>CAOKLK010000083.1 GCA_948469295.1 uncultured Mycoplasmatota bacterium | reverse complement strand
TCAAAATTACTTTATTCATATTTTACTCCTCGTCTAATCTAATAATTAAATGTCTTAAAATGTTTTCATCTAGTCTTACTTTACGATCGAATTCAGTAATTGCATCGTTGTTTGCTTCTACTTGCATTACATAGTAATATCCACTAATTTCTTTTTTAATTGGATATGCTAATTTCTTTTCACCAAGTTCTTTGAATTCTGCTACTGTTGCTTTTTCTTTTGTTAAAATTGTTTTCGCATTTTCTGCTGTTTTTTTAACATCTGCACTTTCTTGTGTAGCTTTCACGATAAACATTATTTCATATTTTCTCATTTGTTACACCTCCTTATGGTCTTTACGGCTTTAACACGTTTGTTAAAGCAAGGAGTAATTTCTTACTCGCTCTAGATTATAACAGATAAAAGTTTATTTGTAAATGTAAAAGTCTAGCATTAAACTATATTCTTCTTTCCGTATTTTAATGATTTTTGCCAAAGAAAAAAGACATTTCTGTCTTAGTCTTTGGAATCTCCCATGATACTTAGTAAATGTAGAAAAATATTAATATAATCTAAGTAAAGTTCTAGGGCTCCAATAATTGCCACATTATCTTCTGGAATTGCTTCGTTTTCTGACATGTTTTTAATTTTTTGAACATCATAAGCTGTGAAACCTATGAATATTGCAATTGATATAATTGAAATAACTAAGTCAAAATTTTCACTACCAATAAACATATTCATAATCATACAGATTACTACTGCAATTAATCCCATCAATAAGAATGTTCCTATTTTTGTTAAATCCATATCTGTGAAGTATCCAATGGCTCCAAAAATTGCAAAAACAATAGCTGCTATAATAAATACGTAAAAAATGGACATAAGATTGTATACAATAAATATAGATGAGAATGTTAATCCACTAACAAATGAGTATAATAAGAAAAATATTTTGGCACTTGTTCCACTCATTTTAGCTGCTCTAGCAGATAGGATAAATACTAATATTAATTCTACAATCATTAATACCCAATGCATATTAGATCCAAAAATGTTAGCAATCATTTTTTCGTTTCCTGCCACAAAATAACCTGTTGCAAATGTTACTAGTAATCCTAGTGTCATCCACAAGAAGACTTTGGACATCAACTTGTTATTCATGTAAAATCCTCCTCAATAAATATATATTTATTATATCACGGAACATACCTTGTATGCAATAATCAAGAAAGTTGAATGATTTTTGAATAATTTTCTTCTAAAAAAATGAATGATTATTTTTTTCATTCATTTTAAACATTAAATCTAAAGTATACGATATCTCCATCTTGCATTAAATAATCTTTTCCTTCTAAATTTAATTTTCCAGCTTCTTGAACTTTTTTTTCATCTTTTAGTTCTTCTAAGTCTGTATATTTCATAATTTCGGCTTTAATAAATCCTCTTTCAATGTCACTGTGAATTAATCCCGCACATTTTTTAGCAATCATTCCTTTTTGAAAAGTCCATGCTCTTACTTCGTCACTACCAACTGTAAAAAATGTTTGAAGGCCTAGTAAATCATAAGTTGCAAATATTAAACGATCTAATCCACTATAATTGATTCCAAGTTCTTCTAAGAATAATTTTTTTTCACTTTCTTCTAATTCTGAAAGTTCACTTTCCATTTTAGCAGACATTACGATTGTATTTGTATTTTCTTTGGAAGCTAATTCCATGACTTTTTTGGTATAGATATTTTCTCCAACACTTGCATCTTCCTCACTTACGTTTGCAACATAAATAAGGGGTTTTAGTGTAATAAAGTTAAAGGCTTTTATTATTTTTGTTTCTTCTTCTGTTAATCCAATTAATCGGAGAGGAATATTTTTTTCTAAAGATTCTTTGCATTTTCTTAAAATTGTCAATTCTTCTAAAGCTTCTTTATCTTTTGTTGTTTCAGCTTTTTTGGCAATTTTTTCAATTCGATTATCAATAATTTCTAGATCTGCTAATATTAATTCTATATTAATAATATCAATATCTCTTTCTGGATCTACATCACCTTCCACATGAGTAATGTTATTATCTTTGAAACATCGAACGACTTCGACGATAGCGTCTACTTCCCGAATGTGTGATAAAAATTTATTTCCTAACCCTTCTCCTTTGCTTGCTCCTTTTACGAGTCCAGCAATATCTGTAAATTCGAATGTGGTTGGTACTAAACTTTTAGGTAGATATAAATTTTCTAGAAATTCTAATCTAGTATCTGGTACAGTTACTACTCCAACATTTGGATCGATTGTAGCAAAAGGATAATTTGCTGCTAAAATATTTTTTTTGGTAATGGCATTAAAAAGAGTTGATTTCCCAACATTTGGAAGACCAACAATTCCAGCTTTTAAAGACATTTTAACCCCACCTTTCTAAAGTATAGATGTTCCATTCATTCCTATTGGAAGACCTATAACATACCATACAATTATAATTATTAAAAGGATTCCTCCACAAATAATGCTATATGGTAGTTGATATTTTAATGATTTGAATAAACTAATTGTTTTTTCTCCAGTGTTATATTTGTCTAACATTGCTAAATAAATCACATAATAAGCCATTAATGGAGTTAATCCCATTGTTACACATTCTCCAAAACGAAATATCATTTGAGTGAATTGGGGAGTAATTCCAGCATTCATAAACGTTGGAATTATTGTTGGAGCTAATATTGACCATTTACTTACAGAAGACGGTACAAAAATTGTTGATATTACTGCAACTATAAATAGTAGAATGATAAGTGGTACTCCTGTAAAATTTAATGATGTTATTAGATGTGCAAAGGATGCAACGATTATGTCACCAATATGAGTATATTTAAAAATACTAATAAATGTTGATGCTAAAAATATTAAAACTAACGCTTTTCCTATTCCATCTAAAGAATGTCCTAAATTTTCTACGAAATCTTGATTATTTTTAATTGTTTTTGCTCCAATTCCATAAAAGAATCCCAATATGATAAAGAACATTGTTACGACAAAGACGAAGCCATTACTAAAGAATGAGTTATAACTAAATAATTTGTCTATGTATAATGCTTGACTATGATCTAATAGTGCTCCACTTAGCGGAAGCCCTGGAGTAATTTGATATAAAAAGAACACTACATAGACGAAACCCGCAATCCCACTTAAAACTAATCCTCTAATTTCTTTTCTTGAGATTTTTAATTCATCGATATCAGCTTCTGGAATTTCATATTTTCCTAGTTTATTTACTAAATATTTTTCTGTAATCATGGTAATAGCTATAGAAATAATAATAATTGCTATCATCATAATTAAAATAAAACTTGTTGTTGCAAAACGGAAAGTGGGATCAAGCATTTTAGCACCTAATATAGAAATTGATATTAGGGAACTATCAATACTTGTGATATAAAAACTTAATCCACAACCACAAGTTAATCCTGCAAAAGAAGCGATAATTCCGATTAATGGATTTCTTTTTCCATATTGAAAGATGATTGCACTTAAGGGAATCATAATTACATAACATAAATCTCCCATAAATGATGTAATAACACTTAAGAAAACAATTAAAAATGTTACGGTATTTTTTTTCATTTTCTTTGTAATTAATGATAGTGAAGTTTTTAAAAATCCACTTTTTTCCATAACTCCAATTCCAATTAAGATTATAATTAAACTACTTAATGGAGTAAATGCTACAAAATTCGCTACAGTAGAACTAAAAATATATTTGATTCCTTCAAAGGATAACAAATTTTCTACTTTTAAAAGTTCGGTTCCATATTCTAAAGAATTGGGATTTATTTTGTACTGAACTGATTGAACTCCTAGTAAACTTAAAATTGCACTTACGATCATAGTAATTCCAATTAATATTAATAAAGTCATAATTGGATGAAGAGTCATTTTTTCTTTTAAGCTACTTATTTTCATTGTTCTCACCTAAAATTTTTTTACATTTTTTTTCAAATTCTAAACGATCCATCATGATTTCTCTTCCACAATTTATACATTTTAATTTAATGTCTACACCTAATCTGTTAATGATCCATTCATTTGCACCACAAGGGTGTCCTTTTTTCATAATAACATGATCTTGTAATTTATATTTTTTTTCCATTATGCACCTCAATTTGTGGATACGGTATTTTAATATTTTCCCGTTCATAAGCTAGTTTTATTAATTTTAAAACACTTCTTTTTATCTGCCATTGTTCTTCTTGTTTGCAATAAATTAATATTGAATAATTAATAC
>CAOKLK010000082.1 GCA_948469295.1 uncultured Mycoplasmatota bacterium | reverse complement strand
TTCTTTTTTGTTTGGGAGTAAGAAGTTATTTTTAGAAGAAAATTGAACTCACAAATATCAAGTGAAAGGAGTTTTTGTATATTATTACATTAGAAAAAAATATTGACAAACAAATGTATGTTTTATATAATTGATTATAAAATGAGGTATGAAAAATGGAATATGTATTATTGGCTTTGTTAATTGTAGTTATATTATTGCTTTTGGTTTTAGTGATGAGGAATAATAGTGGAAATTCTGAAACTACGGAAAAGTTAGGGAGATTTGAAACAAATATTACCAAGGAAATAGGAGAATTTAAAGTTGATTTTACGAATAAATTACGTGATGATTTTGATAAATTAAATGGGAATGTAGAACGTAAATTATTAGAAATAAATGATCGAGTAAATCAGCGATTGGATGAAAATTTTGAAAAAACAAATAAAACTTTTTCTAATGTTTTAGAGCGTTTGTCAAAAATAGATGAAGCCCAAAAGAAAATTGATGGTTTATCTACAGAAATTATTTCTTTACAAAGTGTACTTACTGATAAAAAGACGAGAGGAATTTTTGGAGAAGTTAATTTAAATTATATTTTAAGTAGTGTTTTTGGAGAAAATAATGGGAGAATTTATCAAACTCAATATAAGTTTTTGAATGGTGCGATTGCTGATGCTGTTTTGTTTGCTCCAGAACCTTTGGGAACCATCTGTATTGATTCGAAATTTCCATTGGAAAATTATGAACGAATGACAAATAGAGAGTTATCAAAAGAGGTACGGGAAGTAGCTTTTAAGCAGTTTAAAGCAGATGTAAAACATCATATAGATGCCATTCATGATAAATATATTATTCCAACTGTTACGGCAGAAGAAGCGATTATGTTTTTACCAGCTGAAGCTATTTTTGCAGAAATTAATGCTTATCATAATGATATTTTACGTTATGCATATCAAAAAAGGGTATGGATTACATCTCCGACCACGCTTATGAGCACGCTTACAACGATACATATGATTATTAAAAATATGGAGCGAGATAAGTATGCCAAAGTGATTCATGAGGAATTATCTAAATTAGGGGTAGAATTTGATCGATATCGGGTACGCTGGAGTGCTTTATCTAATCATATCGAAACGATTCATAAAGATGTGAAAGATTTAAATATTACAACGGATAAAATAACTAAACGATTTGATTCTATTAATAATGCACAAATAGAACAAGTGAATCATGATAAAGAAGAGAAGCAAATAATAAATTCTTGAATTAAAAAAAATGTGATTTTTTTTCACATTTTTTATCTGAAATAAAATAATACAAAGATTCCTAATAAAAAACAATAAATAGAAAATTTCCATAGTTTCCCTTTTTGGACCCAATTGCTTAACCATTGGTATGAAAAATAAGTTACGATTGCAGAAGCAGATAGTCCAGCTATATAAGGAATAATTAATTGAGAAATGTTTCCAGCTTCTAATAAATCTAATAGTCCAAGACCCATTGATGCTACGGAAACAGGGAAGTAAAGCATAAATGTGTATTTTAAAGAACTTTTTCTAGATAATCCACATAAGAGACATCCTACTAAAACTGTTCCACTTCTACTAATTCCTGGAAATAAGGCAATCATTTGAAGAAATCCAATGATAATCGCATCTTTGTAAGTTATGTCTTTGTCTTCTTTTTTGCCATTGGCTTTTCTGACTAAAAATAAAGCAGTAGCAGTAATTAAGAAAGCAATTCCAAGAATTTTAGGACCCGTTAATATATTTTCTATTTTATCTTTTAATAAAATTCCAGCAATTCCTACAGGGATAGATCCAATTACAATTAACCAACAATATTTAAAATCTGCTTTACATTCTTTTTTCTTTTTCTTATTAGTTAAATATGTAAAAAATGAAGTAATTAATTTCATAATATCTTTCCAAAAAATAATTAAGATTGCTAAAAAGGAACCAAAATTTGCAATAATTTCAAAGTTTAAATCATTTCCAATATTGGTATTAAAGATATTTTTTAGTAAAACTAAATGTCCGCTGGAGGAAATGGGTAATGGTTCTGTTATTCCTTGAATTATTCCAAAAATTATATCTTCTATCAAATTCATCTATAATCACCTTGTTATATTATATAATAATTTTCTTTTTTAAGAAATAGAATTTAATGGGTGTTTTGATGATTGGGGTTATATTTTTTATATTGGGAATCTTATTTTGTAGTTTAGGACTAATGTTTTGTATCTTATATTTGAATTTGTTTACATTAGGGTATACTTTTTCAAATCTCGTTCATTTTATTATTAGAAGAGGTGAATGCTGGTTATTTTTTATCGGTATTATCTTTTTAATCTTATCTTTGAAAGGAAAAAGAATTTATGAATTATTATTACGATATCACTCTTAATTTTGATTTAGAACATATTTATGAATTTTATGAATGGGAAACTAGTGATTTTCTTGTTTCGGTGAAAAAAATTCCTTTATTTCGTGTTTCTTTTGAAACCGTTCAAGATTTTTTAAATTATCATATTGTAATGTCACCTGATTTTGTGCAAGAAATTGCTCATAAGACATTAGTGCATGATTCTAGTGAAGAGTTGTATGCGTCTTTTTTAATGAGCGATACTAAAAATTCTTTTGGAGTTTTGTTAAATTCTGATGGTGTAGTGCTTTCTATTAGTAAAGTTTTGATTTATGATGATAATAATATTAATGAATATATGTATACTTTAAAGGAAGAAAATTTTGTTTATGAAATTTGTGAACCGAGAGAGAAAAGAATGGGATTACGTCAAGAAAATCGTTTAAAGAATTTTATTCGTTTGGAATTAAATACGTTGTATGAAGAAAAAAATATGAATAAGTTGAAATATTTATATTATGAATGGTTTCAGAAAGAAGAGGAGTTTTTGGATGTTATGTATTATGAAATGTTAGAAGAGCTTATGAAACCGATGTCAGATGTTTTAGAAAAAATTTATTATTTAATTCGTTTATCTTATCATCAAGTATAAACTAGAGGACTTAAATGGTCCTTTTTTTCATATATTTTTATAGGTGGTTTTGATGAAGCGATTTTTTGGAATGTTTTTTCTATTTTTTCTTTTTCCTATTTGTGTTTCTGCTTATAGTGCTGAGAGTATGATTGCTATGGATGTAGCTTCGGGTCGAGTTTTATATGAACAAAATGCATCTAAGGAAAAGTTAATTGCGAGTACTACAAAGATTATGACCACTATAGTAGCATTGGAGCAAATGGATATTGATACGGAAATTACTGTAGATGAACGAGTTTTGAAAGCTTATGGAAGTGCAATCTATATAGAAGTAGGAGAGGTTTTAACTTTAAAGGATTTATTATATGGTTTGATGCTTCGTAGTGGAAATGATGCTGCCATTGTTATTTCTTGTGCTGTGGGAGGTAGTATGGAAGGTTTTGTTCATTTGATGAATCAGAAAGCTTATGAAATCGGAATGGAACATACTATTTTTTATAATTCGCATGGTTTGGAAGAGAATGATGGGAAGGGAAATACTTCAACGGCATATGATATGGCACTTTTGATGAGATATGCAATGAAAAATGATCTTTTTCGAGAAATTACTGGAACGAAAAATTATGTAGGAAAAAGTAATTCTAAAACTTATCATTGGGCAAATAAGAATAAACTTTTGCAAAGTTATGAGTATACTATTGGGGGAAAAACTGGATTTACTGAAAAAGCTAGAAGAACTCTTGTTACGGTTGCAAATAATGAAGGAAAGGAGATTGTTGTGGTGACTTTAAATGATGGAAATGATTTTCAAGATCATAAGAATTTATATGAAGTTTTGTTTTCAAAGTTTTTGCTGGTAAAGGTATTTGAGTCAGATGATTTTTCAGTACCAGATTTAGATCGTTATCAAGATGATGAACTATATATTGAAAAAGATGTAGAAGTGTTGTTAACAAAAGAAGAAAAAGAGTTATTGAAGGTTAATTATGAAATATATGAATTGGACCAATATCAATCTGGAGATGTTGTCGGAATTGCTCATATATGTTTGGAAGATAAGGAGCTTATGGCAGTTAAAATATATGTATCTTGCGAGAAAAAAAAGGAAGGACAAGGATTTTTTGAACGAATTCTTGGGTTTATTTTTCGATGGTAAGTTATATTTGGGGAATCTTTATTGTTATTGGAGTTCTTTATAGTTTTTTTACTGGACAGTTTGATGCTTTAAATCAGCAATTTTTTCAAAGTGCTACGGATGGAATCGATTTGTTGATGGAAATGTTGCCATTATTGGTATTGTGGACAGGGG
>CAOKLK010000081.1 GCA_948469295.1 uncultured Mycoplasmatota bacterium | reverse complement strand
ATATATAATAAGTTTTATCGGTATTATATCTTACTTCGATTTCTTTACTTACACTCTTAGTTCCCTCAAAGATTCCTTCTAGAATAGGATTTCCTAAATTACTAGTATCACATGTCATGGCATCATAATACATTCCACCAGTCGTAATTTCTCTGCTTTCTGTACATATATTACTTGCATCTACTTGATTACTAGTATCTAATTCATATACAGAATATTTCACATGATTTGGAAAATCTGTTACTTCTGGCATCAATACAATATTTGCTTTTACTGGTAATGATGTTTCATTTCCTTCTCCAGTTACTCGAATTGTCTTTACTACTTTATATCCTGGTAATACTCCATTCGCTTCAATCTTATCTCCTAGATCCATTGTTACTTTTGTTATTGTTGAAGTAGTAATATCTGTTACTTTATTTTCGTCATTACTAGTTTCTATTCCAGCTGTAAAATAAGCATAAGTAACTCCACCAACTAATATTAATAACAAACAAATTCCAATTACCAAAAACATTACTTTATTTTTCTTATTCATACCAATCACTCTACTTCTATTATGCACTAGTAAACCAAAATTATTTATTCATTCTACTATAACACTAACTATATCACATTTTTATTATTTTTCCTAGAATATAAATCCAAACACTATTTCCATAAAAGAAAAAAAGAATATTCTAAACACCTAAAGAATATCCTTTTTTCTTTAATAAAATTTTTCTTAAAAAATCAACTGGAATTACCGTGAAAGAAAGAAGAAGAACAACTAAAAATTCAAACGCCGTAAGACCATATGTCCGAAATAAATCTCCACCATGATAAATCAAATAACATTGAACTGAAACAATAAATAAAATAGTAATGACAAACACCACATTTTTCTTCAAATGAGCAAGAAGATTCAAACGATGAGTTCTAGCATTAAAAGCATTACAAACTCCAATAAAAATAAACAAAGCAAAATAAGCAGTCATAAAATATTTATAATCATTTCCGCTTCGAATAATCTCTTTAAAAAAAGGTAATTTCAAAAAACAAATACATAAAAATGCCGAATATAACCCAGTAAATACTATTTGACTATACATATAACCATTCATAATAGATTCATTCTTTGCTTTAGGTTTTTCCTTCATAGTTTCCATCAAAGCTGGTTCAAAAGAAAATGCAAGACCAGCAAACGTATCCATAATCATATTAATCCAAAGCATTTGAATAATTGTGATCGGAGTATTCACTCCAATAAAAGGTCCTATAATAGATAACGTTAAAGCACACATATTACAAGTAAGTTGATAAATAATAAACTTTCGTATACTTTTAAAAATAGTTCTTCCATATAAGATTGCTTTACTAATAGACAAAATATTATCATCTAAAATTACAATATCACTAGCTTCTTTACTAACTTCTGTTCCACTTCCCATAGCAAACCCGACATTGGCCTTTTTTAAAGCTGGAGCATCATTGACTCCATCTCCCGTCATTCCAACAACCATATCCATTCCTTGTAAAATTCGAACCAACCGACTCTTATCTTGCGGAAGAGCCCTTGCAACCACCCGAAGTCTTGGAATAAACTTTTCAATTTGTTCATCCGTATAACTAGAAAGTTCATTACTAGTAAGTACCAAGTCTTGAGGACTCTTTAAAAGACCACATTCACGCGCAATAGCTGTTGCAGTATCTGGATGATCTCCCGTAATCATAATCATTCCAATTCCTGCACTTTGAATATTCGAAATACCTTCCCTTGCTTCCTCTCTTAACTCATCGCGAATACAAACAATTCCTACAAATACACAATCTTTAAAATGTTCTTCTACTCGATCATTTACATATGCTAACATAATCAGCCGATTTCCAAGTTTCGTAAGTCGACTTACCTCTTCTAACACACCTTCTTTATGATGAAAATAATGTTCCTCTCCAATCTCATTCAAATATCTACTACAACATGGCATTAACTTTTCCACAGCACCCTTAATAAAAGTAACATTCTTTTTATTTTCAAAAACAGTTACCAAAGAATACTTACTTTTACTATCAAATGGAACACGATTAACAACTTCTATAGGTTCTAAAAAATTATCTTCCATAAAAGTTAACAACGCTCGATCCGTAGAATTTCCCCCAATAGCTTCCTTTTTATCATTAAACATAGAAGAATTATTCAATACCATAGATTTGTAAAAAATATCATAATACTTTTGATGTCGACGGATCTCTGCTAAACTATGATAATTTTTTAAATTTGCATCAATAATTCCAGTAACCTCCAAGTGTCCTTTTGTTAAAGTTCCTGTCTTATCCGTAAGTAAATAATTTAAACTTCCTGTTGTTTCAATTCCAGTAAGTTTACGAACTAACACATGATCTTTTAACATTCGCTTCATATTAGAAGATAATACCAAAGTAATCATCATAGGAAGCCCTTCTGGAACAGCTACGACAATAATAGTAACACTTAATGTCAAAGCATATATAAAATGCTCCATCATCAAAGAAAAATTTGTAATAGTTTCTAAAATTTTTCCCCAATCAAAATGATTTTGAATCACAATCACTGAAAATAAATACGAAAAAGTTACCAAAAAAGCTCCGATGTACCCAATTCTACTAATAATTTTAGCAAGACCACGAAGACGCATTTTCAAAGGACTTTCTGGATCCTTTTCTTGAACTTCGTGGGCCAAATTACCATAAAATGTTTGATCTCCAACTTTCATCACCAACATTTTTGCCATTCCTGTATATACTACCGAACCACGATAAACTTCATTTTTTTCTGTAACATTTCCATTTAACGATGCAAACTTTGATGCTTCCTTACTTTCTCCATTTAAAGATGATTCATCTACAGTCAAACTTCCTTCAATTAAAGATCCATCCGCTGGTATTTTATCTCCACTAGATAACAACACCACATCATGAGTAACTACTTCATCAATAGGAATTTCAATCACCTTAGAATCTCGTAACACCTTTACAGTAATTTTCGAAGATTCTTCTTGCAACCTCTGAAAAGCTGCTTCACTTCCATACTCACTAATAGTAGAAATAAAAGTCGCCAAAAAAACAGCAATTAAAATTCCAATCGTTTCAAACCAATCAAAATCTCGAAACAAAAAAACAACCTTAATTGCCAAAGCAACCAAAAGAATTTTAATAATAGGATCCCCTAAAGATTCCAAGAGTAATTTAAAAAAACCATTTCCTTTTACTTTACTAAGTTCATTACTTCCATACTTTTTTCTAGAAACTAAGACTTCATCACTATTTAGACCATTAAGATTCATAAAAGTTTGTCCTCCTAACAAACTATATGAATTTTAAAAAAGTTTATGAAAATAAAATTGTTTCATTAAAAAAAATGATCAATACTTACGTATTAATCATAATCAAAATTACTTATTTCTAAACATTATAGATTTTTGCTTTTTTACGAGTTACTAAATAGAAAGCTCCAGCTACACCAAGTCCTACAATAACAACTACATATGGAACAAAACTTCCAGTTTGAGGATTCTCAGGAGTACATTCTGATTCATATTGTTGTTTTGTACATTCTTGTGAATTCTTACAATAATACTTTCCACCTTCTACACGACAAGTTGGATTTGTAGGATTTTCTGGTTCAACAGTAGAAGTTTTAGTAAATTGAATTCCACACTCTTCTGCTGCATTATTAACCAAATAAGTAATACCAGCAACTAATACCATATTACCAGCAGTTACCCCACTTTTATTACTAAATTCAAAAGTAATATTGTTTCCACTTTGTGTTGGACGTTTCAAAGTCCATCCATTTAATTCTTCATAAGAATCATATTTCATATTTTTTAAAGTTGCATCTACACTAAATGCTTTAGCAGTACCGCTAGTAACACGAATACCAATAAAACAAGTAGCAGTTTTTCCATCAGATGATTTTGGACAAGTAATTGTCGCTCCATTAATTGTTGTTTTCGTCATATCCCTATCTTCAGATCCAAATACAGTTCCTGCAAAATCAGCAGCACGAACACTCATAGGAATCATCACCAAAACAGCAAATACTACTAAACTAAGTAATTTCTTTTTCATAACATAAACCTCTTTTCAATTTCTAAAATTATTATGTACTTATTATAACATAAAAATACTTAAATTCTACACTTTTTTAATTTTTTTACATAATAAATACAAAAATTATGATATTATTAATAAGATAAAAGAAAAAAAGGTGGTGTTTTATGAAAAAAGTATTAATTACAATAGAAAACAACAATTTAAGAATTTCATACAAAAACCACAAAAAAATGCGAGA
>CAOKLK010000080.1 GCA_948469295.1 uncultured Mycoplasmatota bacterium | reverse complement strand
TTTATTCTTCTTTCCTTTCTTTATTTTCTGTATGTATTGTAAAAACTTCTTTTGGCAATGGATTTCCTAATCCCACCTTTGCTAAGCTTAGTGCCATTATTCTAATATCATCATAATCCATCCTATTTTCCTCCCCTAAATTTTTCTTTCTTAACTATTATAACATATTAATTTTTAAAATGTTATCAGAAAACTAAAACTGAAAAATCCGTTGTGGTTGTAAGCTTTTATAACACAAAAATAAAAAATGTAAAGATTATTTCTCTACATTTTTTATTTTTATTGATTCTTATTCATTTTTCTTAATTCTTGTAATATTTTAACATTTTGAGTATTATTTTTAGCTTCAAGATGTTCTTTTGAATTATAGCCATACTTTGAGTGTGCATAAAATTCATCAGTCATAGCTCTCATTCTTTCTCTATGATCTTCATATTCTTGTGATTCGTAATATCCTGATATTGCTTTCTCATAATTTGCATTTGTTATCATAATTCCTATAGCAGTTATAATGAAGCCTCCCACAAATGCTATTCCTGAATTATTTGTCATATGTAATAAGTTTACAATTGAAACAGGCATAATATTTAGTCCTTGAAATATAAGTCTTTCTGTTAAAGTTTGTTTTTTTGATTGATTTATACATCCTGCTGTACACATCATAGCTATAATTCCTATAACAAACCAATCTCCAAATGATAGAGAAAATTGTACTATTAGCCATATACTCAAACATACCCTTTTTATAACTATATTTTTATCTTCAATAATATTTGCTGTTACTTTGCTTTTTTTAGTGCTCTTTGAATTTTCAAATACAGCTGATTTAAATATTGAAATAGACATAAATTCATTAAATAAAATTCCAACTGATACATTGCACAAATTAGAAATTTCAAGTTCTAACTTTCTATAATCTTCGTTAATTGTACCATCTCCGTTGTCTTTACTAATTCCAGAATCATACATTCCTTTTAATTTTTCTACTAATTGCATATATTTGTTTTTATCCTTTTTCTTGACTTTTTCTAAGCACATATAGCACTTTTCAATTTGTAAGTTATTATATTCTTCAGTTGTTATATCATTTTTAGCATCTTCGTTTTCTATTTTTGATTCAATTTTGTTTAATTTATTTAATTTTTGTAATTCTTCTTTGGAAATTAATATTTTTCGTGGATTAGTGCCATCATAAGCTGAAATATATCCATTTTTCTCCATTTCTTTAATATACATTTCTGCTCTGCCATATCCTATCTTCATTTTTCTTTGTAATATTGAAACAGAAACTTGTCCATTTTCTACAACTAAGTTTAAAGCATCATTAAATGATTTTCCTACATACGATTGACTATTTTCATCATGGTTCATATATTATTTCTCCTTTTCTATAGAAATAAATAATACTATAAATTTTAAAAATTAACTACTACTTAATTAATTTAATGTCAAAAATTATATCATTCCTTTTAGCAACATCTCCAATTTTTTGTGATACATTAAAGTTTGTATCTTTCAAATTAATAGAATATATATTTATATCATTTGGAATTTCATATAAAATTTCTTTTTCTATTTTGTTTTCATTTTTACTATATTCATATAAAGTTCTAGGTATTAATAAATTTTTTTGTGTTTTACATTTTAACAATTTTTCTTTAGAAATTTCTAAATCAAAATCTTTTTTCAGTGTTCTTCTAATTTCTTCAAACAGCTCTCCTAATTCTCCATTTTTTCTTTCGTTTTTTATTATTTCATTAATAAATTTGCTATATGTTTCTATTTCTAATATTGCTCTTATTAAAGATTCTTTTGATGATTCTTTCGGACCCATTTTACAGTTTTTCATTTCAATTAGATTTATAATATTTTTATCATCATTATAACCTACTAAATCTATTGCTCCACTACTTCTATTTTTAAAAAATGGTAATTCATATGTAAAAATATATCCAAATGGTTGATCACTTTTATTTTTATTTTCTTTACTATGTGAATATAAATAAAATTTTTGTGCATGTTCTGGAGCTATTCTTTTATTTGAATCTACAAATTTTCGTTCCAGTTTTTCGTTTGTATTCTTCCTTCTTAATGGATAACCAATGTCTGTTCTTAATACTAAATCGTTTGTTAGCTTTTCCTTTTGAATATCACTTAATATATCTTTTAAGTTTTTGTTTTTTAAATAAGCTCTTAAATAGGTTTTGTTTTGTTGATATAGTTTTAATATATTCACTTTTTTTACTTCATTATAAATTTTGCTTTCCACATTTTTCTTCCTTTCTATTTTTATTACTAAAACTATTATAACATATTAATTTTTAAAATGCTATCAGAAAACGAAAACTGTGAAATTCATTGTAACTGTAAGTCTTCAAACTACAAACAAAACAATTTTAAAAATCTAGAATATAATTGTATTTGTTAAAATTGTTGCCAAAACCCCCAGTCACATACGGTGACAGCCCCATTAAGTAAAGGGGCCTTTTACATCTCCCCTGCCTGTACAGCGGTAATGGCTACTACACCTACAATATCCTTGCTACTACATCCTCTTGATAGGTCATTTACTGGCTTGGCGATTCCTTGGCAAAGTGGGCCATAGGCTTCTGCTTTTGCTAATCGTTGGGTTAGTTTATAGCCAATATTTCCAGCGTCTAGGTTTGGGAAAATAAGGGTATTGGCTTTTCCTTTTACTGGACTTCCGGGAGCTTTGCTATTGGCTACTTCTGGAATAATAGCAGCATCTAATTGTAATTCGCCATCAACGATGATATTGGGCATTTTTTCTTTTACTAAATTGGTTGCTTGTATTACTTTTTCAGTAGAATCCGATTTTGCACTTCCATAAGTAGAAAAAGATAACATAGCAACATTTGCTGTTTTTCCAGTTAAACTTTCAAAACTTTTAGAAGAGGATATCGCAATTTCCGATAATTCTTCTGCATTTGGGTTTGGGTTTAGCCCACAATCTGAAAATACAAAGGTACCATTTTCGCCATATTCACAATCTGGCACTACCATTAGAAAAAATGCTGAAACCAATTTTGTATCTGGTGCTGTTTTTAAAATTTGAAGGGCTGGTCTTAAAGTATCTGCTGTTGAATGGATTGCTCCTGAAACAAGTCCATCACAATCCCCCTGTTTTACCATCATCATGCCAAAATATACTGGGTCTTTTAAAGTTTCTCTTGCTTTATAAATATCCATTCCTTTTAATTTACGAAGCTCATAAAATGCATTTACATATTCTTCATACTTTGAAGAAGTAAGCGGATTTACTATTTCCATCAAACTTACATCAAATCCATTTTCTTTTGCAACTTTTCTAATCTCCTCTTCATTGCCCACTAAAACAACATGAGCAAATCCCTCTTTTTCAATCGTAACAGCGGCCTCAATCACACGTACATCTGTTGCCTCAGGTAAGGCAATCGTCTTTTTTTGCATACTTGCTTTTTTCTTCATTTCTTCAATAAACGACATAGCATCTTCCCTCTCTTTCTTATGGAACTATTATATCGATAACTTTCAAAAACTACAATAGTTTTTCAAAGTTTTGTCGTAAATTTGCCATGACTTTACTTATTTGCTATAATTCATATGGAGGCATTTATGAAATTAAGTTATATTGTTACTAATTTGAAATATGAAAACGTAAAACAAGTATTAAAAGAAGAATTTGGAATTTCCGATCGTTTGCTTTTGAAGTTAAAAGCAAATCAAAAGATTTATCGAAATTCGCAAGTGGTTTGTGTAAATGAAAAGGTTTCTTTTCATGATACCATTGATGTTTTTCTTGATATGGAAGAGGATAATTCAAATATTGTTCCTAGAAAAATGGAGTTATCCATTTTGTATGAAGATGATGGTTTGCTTATTCTTGATAAACCTCCCTATCTTCCCGTTCATCCTTCCATAAGACATTATGAAGATAGTTTATCTAATGGTGTGAGGTATTATTTTGATGAGATTGCATTAAAAAAGAAAATTCGTCCAATTAATCGATTAGACCGAGACACTTCTGGGATTGTTTTATTTGCTAAAAATGAATATGTACAAGAATGTTTGGTTAAACAAATGAAACATGCCTGTTTTAAAAAAGAATATATTGCGGTTGTGGAGGGAATGTTAGAAAAGAAAGTTGGAACGATTCATTTGCCCATTACAAGAAAACTAGGAAGTATTATTGAACGAGAAGTTTGTATCAATGGATGTGGTGAAAATGCCATTACGCATTATGAAGTAATAAAAGAAATTTGTCATTCCTCAGTTGTAAAAATTCATTTAGAAACAGGAAGAACCCATCAAATTCGTGTTCATTTCTCTTATATTGGTCATCCTATTGTAGGTGATAC
>CAOKLK010000079.1 GCA_948469295.1 uncultured Mycoplasmatota bacterium | reverse complement strand
ATTTTTTTACATTTCTAACCGTATAATATCTATGAAATAATTTTTCCAAACTAGTCGAATCGATTTGATCTGTGTGATTTGAAAATTCTATCATTCCATTTTCCTTCATACTGACATAAAAATCTTTTTCTCCATACTTAAGAGCATTCGAAATAATATTTTCAAAAATTCGTTTTAACATATTTTCATTTAATCTTCGAACTATTTTTTTCTTACAAATATCAATAGTTGGAGTAATACATTTTTCTTGAAATAAACTATAAAAACTAACAATAGAATCTTCCAAAATATCATTCAAACAAACATCATCTTGTTGTATTTTTTCTGGAAGATCCATATTTTTAGAAAAATCAAAAAGTTGTTCTGTTAACACTGTTAAATCTTTTACCTTCTGATCAATAATCTTCAAATAGTGAATTTGTTTTTCAGTAAGATGTTGATATTCGAATAAATCAAGATAACCCCTAATAGCTGTAAGAGGGGTTCGTAAATCATGAGAAATATTTGTAATGCTAAATTGAAGTTCTTGATTTCCATTTTTATATTCTAATTCCAAAGCTCGCAATTTTTTCAAACTTTCATTAAGCATGATTGCAAATTGTTTAAGATCCTTATCATTGTAATGGAGTGTAATAAGTTGATTCGTATCTGACTTTAAAATGCTACGTAACGACTTTCTGATATTTTTCATTTCCTGTTTCATGAAAACTATTTTAATCAATAACAAAATGGAAAAACAGAAAAATCCTAAAAACAAATAAAACCAGATACTCATAAAAATCACCTTATTACTTTAATTCTTTTTTTTGGAATAAAATCAATCCCATTCCTGTAAATGCTACTGCAATTCCGAGAGAATAGAAGGGAAGAATATTTAAATTTTGAATCGACTGACCAGCAATTTGAAACATTTGACCAGCTGGATTGACATCAAGTAAAAATTGACATACACGTTTCTTTTCTTCACTTGGATACTTTGGATTGGGAACACTTTCTACTTTCATTTCCCCATTAACAAAAGAAGATTCTTGAATCAATGGAGGTGCTTCTAAAATATTAAAACAAGAAAGAGCAAACAAGAGCAATCCAAATGCTAACATAATAGAGACCACTGCCATAATAGTTTTACTCGATAAAATCATCGCCAAAAAAGTAAATATACTACAGTATGCAATCATAGCTCCCAAAACACAACCAAATAGCATGAATAAATGAAATAGAGAAATACTAGGTTCTCCAAATAAGGGAATCCCAAGTGTACAAACAACTCCTAAAAATAAAACATAAGAGAAGATACTTGTCAGAATAACAACGACCAAATTAGAGAAATAAATATTACTTCTTTTATGTCCAATACATATTTTATTTCGAATAATTCCATCCGAATATTCAACCCCTAAAAACAAACTAGTAAATATTGCTATAACAATTCCCACGAAAATAGAGTAACCAAACATTAATTGTTACACTGCAATAATATTTCCATAAATTTTCATATCACGATACTTCATCAAAACAAAAATGAAAGCCCAACCAATACTAAATAAAGAGAGAATCCAAAACAACTTATTCTTCCGTAATCTTCCAAAATTAGCATGAAATAATCGAATCATTTTGAACCCCCCCAATCAAATTCATATAATAATTTTCTAAAGATTCTTCCTGCTCATGAACTTTATCAGCAATTAAACCATGCTTTGATAATTCATTAATAAATTTTACTAAATTATAATTTCCATATACATAAATAGTTTTCTCATCTATCACTTTATAAGAAATATGATGTTCTTCAAAATATTGGACAAAATTTTCTAAATTACTAACTTGTAATTCAATTCGATGTTCCATCTTTGTCATAAGATCAGTACTAGATATTTCCTTAATAATAGAACCATGATCTAAAAAGCCATAATGTGTTGCTATTTTAGATAACTCATCTAAATAATGACTAGATATTAAAATAGTAATATTTCGTTCTTGATTTAATTTTAAAATCAATTCTCGAATTTCAATAATTCCTTGAGGATCAAGTCCATTAATCGGTTCATCCAAAATTAAGAAATCTGGGTGATTGACAAGAGAAATCGCAATTCCTAGTCTTTGCTTCATTCCTAAAGAAAAATTCTTTACCTTTTTCTTTCCAGTATTCTGTAAACCTACTAACAGTAACAATTCATCAATTTCATCCATATTTGACATTCCTACAAGCTTATATTGTACAATCAAATTATCTCTTGCTGACATCTCTTTATAAATAGAAGGCGTTTCAATAATTGCACCTATTCGTTTTCTTACACTCACTATATTGCTATTACCATTTTTCATTCCATAAATAGAATAAATCCCACTAGTAGGTTCTTGTAAACCACAAATAATCCGAATCAATGTTGTTTTCCCAGCCCCATTTTTTCCAATCAGACCATAAATGGCTCCTTTTTCTACATGAATATTAGCATCATATAAAGCCCTAAAATTTTTATATTTTTTTTCAAGATGATTCGTTTCTAAAACAAATTCCATAATCTTTCTCCTTTCCTATACCACATTCTAATCAAAAAGTATTAAGAAAATAGTTAAGGAATCATTAAGATTTTGTTAAGATTTATTCTTTCATTTTAAAACCAATCCCCCAAATAGATTCAATATAAGGAGTACTAGTATAATCTTTAATTTTTTTTCTTAAATTACTAATATGAACTCTTAAAGAATACTCACTACAATCTTCAGTATCTTCACTAATGAAATCAAGTAATTGATTCTTTGAAATCACCTGCGTAGGATGCAATAACAGTTGCTTTAATATTGCGTATTCCGTTTTTGTTAAACTTACTTTTTCATTAGATATCATTAACGTATGTTGATCATTTAACAATTCTAATTCCTTATATTTTAATGTATGATCTAGAAAAGAAGCTTGATTTGATCGAAGTTGTACAGCAATCCTTGCAAGTAATTCCTTTCCCTGAAAAGGCTTGGTCAAATAATCATTTGCTCCCGATAATAAACAATGAACTTTATCCTCTAAAGAACTCTTCGCACTTAACACAATAATAGGAGTATCCTGAACTTTTTCGATAATTTCTTCCCCGCAAAGTGCTGGAAGCATCAAATCAAGCAATATCAAATCATATGCCTCTTTTTCTAATAATAATAAAGCTTCAGTTCCAGAATAAGCGTGATATGTTTCATACCCCTCGTTTTGTAATAATTCTTCTAATAGCTGATGAATACTAATATCATCTTCTACAATTAAAATTTTTTTCAAATCAAGTCACCTTCAAATCATTTCTATTTTTCCCATTGAATTCAAGTTGTATTCAAATTTTTCATTTTTATTAAAATTATTTTTTTAATTGATAATAGTATGATTATAGCGAACC
This sequence comes from uncultured Mycoplasmatota bacterium, assembly GCA_948469295.1. GTDB lineage: Bacteria > Bacillota_I > Bacilli_A > RF39 > UBA660 > MGBC162267. Next base: position 1,048 of record CAOKLK010000079.1, on the reverse strand, counting down.
AAATGAGTTAGATCAATGATTTCCAAAAATGAACAAGTAATGATATAATAAAATTATTCAAATGGAGGGATTGTATATGTGTAAAACTGCATGGATATTTTCCTATCAATTAAAAAAAGGAGTAAGTGAAGAACAATTTATTGAGCTCACTCAAAAATTACATGATGAAATCATCCAAAAAGCCAAAGGATTTATTATATGGACAGATTTTGTTCTTTGGGAAACTGAAGAGGATGCCAAAAATGCTACAACAATAGGAAAAGGAAAAGAAGTTACGAAAAAGTTTTATTCGTGTATTCAAATGAATACTTGTAAAGCTCTAATTTCTAAAAGAATAAAAAAGTATTAAAAAATGATCATAAAAGGATAAAAATCAAAGGAATATAAAAACGAAAAAGGAGAAAAAAATATGGGAAGAGTTTTAAAAAATAAACAATTAATAAATACAAGATTAGCAACCAACTATGGTGGATGGATGTATTGTGAAAAATGTAATGAAAACATCGGATACTTATGTTATCAAACTTATGATAGATTAGAATTTAATTATCAATGTAAATGTGGAAGCACAGGAAGTGCTACGTTAGATTTCGAAGATAGTAAAATAGGAGAAAAGAGTAGAGATGAACTAATCATTGCCAAAAATAGACTATGTTGTCCAAAAGGTCATGACCCATTAATTACAATACTAGAGAAAAAAATCTCAAATTATGAACTATACATCACTTGCAAATCATGCAATCAAATATACCAAAAGAAAAACATAGAAAAAGAATAAAAATTTGTCATAAAAATAACAAATCCTTATTCTTAATTAAAAAATTCTTCAATCTTATGTTTTCCTTCCAAAACTTCTCGATAAGCAATAATTTCTTTTCCGTTAAACAATTTTAATCGCCATTTTACTAAAGTAATCATTCCATTTTCAATTTCTAAGCAAGTAATTCCATTTGGATGAATACATGAGCCATCATTAAAATAAAGACTTTGTCCAATTTTAGGATAAATCGGACGATGAGTATGACCAGCAATAATAATTTTATTGTTT
>CAOKLK010000078.1 GCA_948469295.1 uncultured Mycoplasmatota bacterium | reverse complement strand
TATCTGTTTATTTACTACCTAATTTATTTTTTTGATTAGATATAAAAAATATCTCAAATTTGTATCGAGATATTTTTTTATGTTAAAGCATAGCTTACAATGGTTGCTATAACGCTTCCAATCATAACAATTACCATGATCCATGTGGCAACTTTTCTGGTTTTTTTGCTCACTTTTTTCACCTCATTATCACAAACAATTTATCATAAATTTGGGTTCTTGTAAATATACTTTAGTGGTGATATGATGAAGCAAATATGGAAGTCAGTAATGATGCATAAAAATAGTATTTTATTTTTAACGATTGTTTTATTATTTGGTCTTGGTATGGGTGTTTATTTTGGTGTAACTAGTGCAGATGGAGTTTCAAATTATTTGTCTAATTATAGTGTTAATTTATTAGAACAACAAACTCATTTTAGTTTTAATCATTTTGCAGTATGTTCGGTTTTGTTAATTTCTTCTTTTATGTTAATTGGGATACCTCTTTCGATTGCGTATTTATTTTATGAAGGAATGAGTATTGGTTTTTGTTTTTCAGTCTTTTTTTCCTCGTTTCATTTTCAAGGATTTTTGTTTATTTTAGTTTTTTTGCTTTTTACTAAGTTTGTCTTTTTGCTGTTTTATTTTCTTTTTTTCTTTAAAATTCAAGAATTGGGAAGAAATATTATTTCTTGGATTTTGTATAAAAAAAGTAAAAAAGATGTCATTGTACATTTGACTGTTGGGTGTTTGGTATTAATTTTTTTGTTATTTTGTTATGATTTGCTTTTGGATTATGGCTTGATGCGTTTTATTCGTAATCTTTCTTTTTTGCTTCACTAGAAAAATTTTAGGAATTTTGGTATACTAAACTTAAGTAGGTGAAGTCATGGAAAAGGTTATTGTTGGAATTTCAGGAGGCGTTGATAGTGCAGTCAGTGCGTATTTATTACAGAAAGCTGGGTATGAAGTGGAAGGGCTTTTTATGCGAAATTGGGATGCTGCTCTTAATAATGATGTTCAAGGGAATCCGACGCTTGGAAATGATATTTGTCCGCAAGAACAAGATTATAATGATGCTTTGGAATTGTGTAAAACTTTAAATATTCCTTTACATCGAGTTGACTTTATAAAAGAGTATTGGGATGCAGTTTTTTCTTATTTTTTGGATGAGTTAAAGAAAGGTAGAACACCGAATCCAGATCTTTTATGCAATAAATATATTAAATTTGATCTGTTTAAAAAAGAAGCAAAACGGTTGGGTGCTACAAAAATCGCGACTGGACATTATGCTATTTTGAAAGATTCTAAATTACTTCGTGCTGTGGATCATAATAAGGATCAAACTTATTTTTTGGCACAATTAAATCAAGAACAATTACAAGATGTTTTGTTTCCTATTGGTCATTTAGAAAAAAGTAAAGTTCGGCAAATTGCAGAAGAAGCAAATTTAAATGTGGCTAAGAAAAAGGATTCTACAGGAATTTGTTTTATTGGAGAACGACATTATCAAGAGTTTATTCAAAATTATTTGAAACCAAATCCAGGGGATATTGTGAATGTTTCTACAAATGAAGTGATTGGTAGACATAATGGATTAATGAATTATACTATTGGTCAAAGAAGAAATGTAGGAATTTCTGGTTATGATGAAAGACACTATGTGTGTGGTAAAAATGTTTCTGAAAATATTTTGTATGTTGCTTTTGGAGATCAGAATGATTATTTGGTGAGTGATGAATGTATTTTGGAACAAGTGAATTTTATAAGTGATAGTCGTCCAGAATCTTGTACCGCTAAGTTTCGGTATCGGGGGGAAGATTTTCCTGTTTTCTTGAGTTTTTTACCAAATCAAGAAGTTATTGTACGTTATCCTGAAGGAGCAAAAGCTGTTACTCCTGGACAGTTCTGTGTATTTTATTCTGGAGAAGAGTGTCTTGGAAGCGGAATTATAAAATCTGTTAAGAAAAACGGGAATCCTCTTTGGTATTTGTCTTAAAAATGAGATTTTTTCAGTGTTTAAATAAATTTACATCTCTTTACACTTGACAAAAAAGTGTTAAATGCTATAATGGGAATGTAAATAGTAGAGGGTAGGGATATCATGAAAAGATTAAATGAACTATTACAAGAATTAGGTATTTCAAAGTTTCGTTTAGCTAAATATTTAGGAGTTTCTAGACAAATGGTTTATAATTATCTGGAATTAGATGATTTAAATAAATGGCCAAAAGAAAAAAAATTGTTACTTTTTAAACTATTAGATATTGATGATGGTTCTGGAGAAACAATTAGCAAAATTAAGGTAACAACAGATTATCTTATGAGTGTAGAAAGTCGTTTGAATCAAGGAATGAAAAATATTTCTGATTTGGATAGTTATTTTGATTTAAAAGGTATTGGTAAGGATGATCAAACTTTACTTGCTGATATTATGTATTTATTAAAAGAAAAATTGTTAGATGAAAGTAAACATGATGAAAATAGATTTGCAATTTTGTATTTATATCATATGTTGCAATCTATTGATAATGTTCCAGAAATTAAGTATATTTTTGGTTATATGTCAAAAACTACAGGATTTACTGATCCAGAAGAATTTAAATTTCAAGAAGATAAACAATTTATTTTTGAAGGAATTTTGTATTCAGCTTTAACATTGTATAATAATGGTGGTGCAAGTCGTAGTAAATTGGCGGAAAGCCATCGTAGATTTGTGCAAGAAATTGAACAAAAGAATGAGGAAAAATTAAGTCGTACTCAACAATTAAATACGATTAAAATTCAAGCTTTAAAAGAACTTAATTATACAGAAATTAATGAAAAAAATGCTGCTGAGGTTTTTGAAAAAATTGCAGAAATTCAATCAAGAAAAGTTTAATATCTTTTCTTTTTTATATTTTGCATCGAAATATAAAAAGCTTATTATTATATAGTTTATTACAAAAAAAACATGCTGTTTTAATTTTGCATAATATATATTATGTTAACTAATACATTTCTTCTGGCATATGATATCTTGTTGCTGATACTCTACAATTGTGTGAATCTACAAGTTTTCCAAAATACCAAGCATTTCTTCTAAATGCGTCCCAACAATTGATTTTTCTAACATGTCTTCCTAAAACATGCCATTCAATATAATTTCCTTTGTCAAAATTCAAAATGAATTCTTCAATGATCTTTTTGTTCTTCAGATCCAATATATCTTTTTTTACTAAATTTAAAAATCTTTGTATTAAATCATCATCATTAGTTTTTTCTTCGGATATATCATATATTACAAACAACCATTTAAACTTTTTTTAACTGGTTTTTATCATGGTTTCCCCTACTCCTATTTTTTTTCGATAGGGCACTTTATTAGGTACTCCATTATTTTCTTTCATAGAACTATCCCCTTTCCGATATTTTCATATGGACTTAGGGATTACGTATCAAGTATATCTCAAAACGTTGTATCATACTTTATTTAAAATTGAATATGAATTATAAAACAAAATGGTTTAAAAAAGTTAATAGTCCCCCTACTCCTAATCCAAGCCAAATATATTTGTTTTCGTTATATTTTAAGCTTTCTGGAAATAGTTTTTGGATGGATAAAGTTATCATAATTCCTGCTACAAATAAAAGAACAATACTTATTAAAGTGTCTGTTACAAAACGTGATAAAAAGATAAAAGCTAAAAAGGCTCCTAGAGGTTCTGCTAATCCTGAAACAAATGTTTTAAAAATAGCATCTTTTTTACTTTTGGTGGCATAATAGATTGGTACAGCAATACTTATACCTTCTGGAATATTATGTAGCATAATGGCAATTCCTAGTTTTATTCCTAAATCAATATCTTTGTAAGCACTTATAAAAGTGGCGATTCCTTCTGGTAAATTATGTAACATTAAAGCTAACATTGAGAGTACGCCTAGTTTATATAAATTTTGATTTTTCCCTTCTGTTGGACGAATATTTGTGTTTAACCAAAATATTAAAATAATACCTGTAATAAAGGGAATGATACAAATAATAAGTCCTTTTATTAATTTGTAATTTATTAAAATATTGTATGTTGATTCAGGAATTAATTCTGTAATTGAAATTCCAATCATAATAGATAAAGATAAGCTTAAACAAAAAGAAATGAATTTATTAATATTTTCTTTTTTCCATTTAAAAAATATAACTAGAGATCCTAAAATTGTTGATAATCCTGCAACGGTTGAAATTAGTAATGGTCCAATTATATTCATGTTTTTCACCTATCACATTATATGTTGATGATAATTTATTAATTCCACATATACATTTCTAGTATTTTTAATATTAAAAATATATTATATAAAATTAATGTAGCTAGATAGATTATTTTTTGTGAGTTTTTAGTAAATTGTTTCGATAATTTTATTCCTATAATAATTAATATTACAAAAAATATTCCATAAATGGTTTGCCTTAGGTGGTTT
>CAOKLK010000077.1 GCA_948469295.1 uncultured Mycoplasmatota bacterium | reverse complement strand
AACGGTAGAATGTGATTTTAATGAGTTAGGTCTTACAAGTGAAGCGAAAGAAATGATTGATACAGTGACATGGAATACAGGAAGTAATGGAGATATCTCGGCGAAAGATATAAATATAAGTACTTTTTATAATCTTGAAAGAAGTAATCATACTGGAAAGATTTGTAGCAGCGGTCAGTATTGTAATGATAGTGTCGAAAGATCAACTATATGGCATGGTTCTGTTGGTTTGATGTATCCTTCGGATTATGGCTATGCGACAAGTGGAGGAACCAATACGAATCGAGAGAGTTGTTTGAGTACAAGTTTATATCATTGGAATTCTGAAGATTTAAATAATTGTAAAGAAAATGATTGGTTGTTTCGTTCTGAGGTGAATCAATGGGCCTATATGCCTTGTGCTTCTGACTATTCTATGAGTGCGTTTTATATTGGTGGGGATGGTTTTATTGGAACTTATCATGTTGGTGATAGTCGAGCAATATTTCCAAGTATATATCTCAAATCAAACGTTCGTATTTTGAATGGAAATGGAAGCATAAATTCCCCCTTTGAATTAAGCCTGTAGTTTGATCAATTTTGGTTATCTGTTTTATAGATTTTGGCTTTGCTATTTGTTATAATATGTTTGGGTGGTTTTATGAATTCGATTATAAAAAATGAAATTATTAATCAAAAAAAAGAAAATTTTCAACATATGTTTTATGTGTTTTTTAATTCTTTTCATAATTGGGTTTTCAGTTCTGTTCAATATGGAATGAATCATGAAATAAGTAAACGAAACTGGAATGTATTTCATAATTATTATCAAATTGTAAAAGAGGAAAAGTTATATTTAGATTATCTTAGTAAAGTTTTTAAATTTCATGATGCAAATGGAGTTTTAGATTTTTTAAGTGTTTTAGAACATAAGCAACAGGAAGGTTTTCAATATTTTTTTAAAGTACTGGAAGAATTTAATGATTTTATAAATTTTGGAGGAGATCTTTATCGTTTTGCTTATCCTCTTCGGAGTTTTAAGTTTATCACTGAAACGGATGAGTTACGTAATGAAGTGACTAGTTTTGTTTTAGGAAAAGAATTTAAGAAAAAATATTTTACTTTTGAGCGAGAATTTTGGAAGTATATGAAGTGTCGTACTTTTACTTATGATGGAAATCAGTTGGATCAAAAATGTTATGGTGGTGTTGTTCCTTATTTTGATTTGCAACATATTCTTTATGATATTAATCTGTATGTTCCAACTATTACTGGGTATGATACTCTGTTAGAAAATGTAGTAGGATACTCTCTTGCTCATTGGTATTATCAGCATTTAAATCAAACCTTTTGTGATGAAAGCGAACGTATCATAGAAGAGGAAGAAAAACGTTTTCAAGAAGAATATTTTTTACCAAATAAAAGAAAGCTTTTTCCAGAATAAAGTTAATAGAATTGTGAGGAATTTTTTATGAATGTCAAAGAATATCAGGAATTTATTTTAGAAAAATTAGAACATTTGCATCTATTTAGTCGTCCGATGATGGGGGGATATTTATTTTATTATAATAATCTTTTATTTGGAGGAATTTATGAAAATAATAATTTTTTAATCAAATTAACTAAGGGGAATGAATCTTATGATTTACCTTTGGAAGCACCGTATGCGAGTGGAAAATTGATGTATTATATTGAACCAGATTTTGATTCAGATTTTGTAACGCAATTAATTTTAGATACTTGTTCAGATTTAAAACCAATTAAAAAGTAGTTGGTTTTTTTTTTCGAATAAAAATTGATATTTTGGATGATACTAAAATAGAGGGGAGAAAATATATGATTCAAAAAAATCGTGATCTTTTTATTATAGGAAGTGTTTTTCTCTTTGTTTTATGCGGAATTAGTTATGCTTATTGGAAATTTTTGGTTCCAAAGGATCCAGTGGTTGTATTAAATGATTGTTTGGTACTGAAATTTCCCAGCGAGGATCAAATTCATTTATTAAAATCATATCCAATTAGTGATGAAAATGGGTTAAAAGGTTATCCTTATACGTTTTCGGTTCGGAATGTTTGTAATGAAATGGTTCGGTTTCAAGTAAATATGGAAACTTTGTTATCGAATGGAAAAAAGTTACCAGATGAGTATTTGAAAGTTGGTTTTGAAGAAGAAGGTATTTTAAAATCTATATCAAAATTAGAAAGTTCTCTTTTTACTGTAAATTCTTTTCGTAGTGAGAATCATGTTTATCGTTTGTTTACTGGAATGTTGGATGCAAATCAGGAGAAAAATTTTTCTTTGAGATTGTGGATGGATAATGAACAAGTTACAAAAGACATGTATTTTAATGCAGAGTATGTTGGAAAATTAAGTGTGGTTCCAAGGGATATTGAAAGTATTCCAACTTTTGTTAGTCAATTAAAAACTGTGCCTTTGGTGATGGAAGGATCGGGATTGGAAGAATTTTTTCCAAATGATTTATCTTTCTGTGATAATTGTAATAATATAGAATATCGATATGTGGGAAGTGATCCAAATAATTATGTCGTTTTTAATAATGAATTGTGGAGAGTAATTGGTTTAGTAAATACTCCAGAAGGACAAAGAGTTAAATTGATTCGAGATGAGAGTATTGGGATGTATTCTTGGGATACGAGTGAGATGTTTATTAATGATGGATTAGGAATTAATGAATGGAGTCATTCTTTTTTAAAACAATATTTAAATGAGCCTTTTTATCAATCTTTCTTTTCGTATTCTAAAGAGATGATTGATGATGTATCTTGGAATATAAATAATTTTTTGAATCAATCCATCTATGCTTCTGAACAATATAATGATCAAGTTGAGAATGTTGGTTTTTGGAAAGGCTTGGTTGGACTTATGTCACCAAATGATTATAGGTATGCAATAAGTGAAGCAAGTTGTTATGAAATTTCTATGAATGAGTGGAATTATACAAAATGTATGGATAATAATTGGTTATCATTGAAGAATAGTTGGACTTTATTTTCTACTTTTTCTAATTCTTCACAAGTTTATTATGTTTCTTCTTTAGGAACTGTTGATTATGGAAATGCGAATCAATCTTTTCATGTATATCCTTCGGTTTATTTAAAAACAAATGTTAGAGTATTTCAAGGAAATGGAGAAAAAGAAAATCCCTTTTTATTAATATAAGAAAATTTTTTAGAAATGACTTGAGTGATTTCTTTTTTTTGTTTCTTTTGTTATAATACTTAGGAATTGAGGGATTATTATGAATTTACCAGATTTAATGTGTGCTAAGAAAAGAGAGCAAGAACCTGTTCTTTATATTGAACAAGAAAATATTGTTTCTTCTGTTTTTTTCAATAAGAAATATTTTATTCGAACTTATGGGTGTCAGATGAATGTACATGATAGTGAAGAAATTTGTGCTATTGTAGAAAATTTGGGCTTTTGTAAAACAGAAGTTATGGAAGAAGCGGATCTTGTTGTATTAAATACTTGTGCGATTCGAGAAAATGCTCATGATAAGGTGTTTGGATATTTGGGAAGATTGAAACATTTAAAAAAAGAAAAACCAGAGTTAATTATCGCTATTGGAGGTTGTATGCCACAACAGGAAAGTGTAACGCAAGAACTTATTTTGAAGCATCCTTATGTAGATATTGTTTTTGGAACTCATAATATTCATGAACTGGGACAGATGATTTTAAATTGTCCAGAAAAACAAAATATTGAGGTTTATAGTATTGAGGGACATGTTTATGAAAATGTTTTATATAAAAGGGATTCTTCTATTACTGCATGGGTAAATATTATGTATGGTTGTGATAAGTTTTGCACTTATTGTATTGTTCCTTATACTAGGGGAAAACAACGAAGTAGAAAAATGGAAGATATTTTGAAGGAAGTAGAAGAATTAAAGAATCAAAATTATATGGAGGTTACTTTATTAGGACAAAATGTTAATGCTTATGGCAAAGATTTGGAACACGCGGTATCTTTTGCAGAGTTATTGGAAAAAGTTGCGAATATTGGAATTCCTCGAGTACGTTTTGTAACTAGTCATCCATGGGATTTTACGGACGAGATGATTACTATTATTTCAAAATATAAAAATATTATGCCTTATATTCATTTACCTTTGCAATCTGGTTCTTCGCGTATTTTAAAATTGATGGGGCGACGTTATACTAAAAGCGATTATTTTACTTTGTTTCAAAAGATGAAAGAACGGATTCCTAATGTTGCTATTACAACGGATATTATTGTGGGCTTTCCTGGAGAAACGGAAGAAGATTTTCAAGAGACTTTAGATGTTGTGAATACTTGTCAATTTGATGGAGCGTTTACATTTATTTTTAGTCCACGAGAAGTAACTCCAGCAAGTAAGATGAAGGATGATATTGCACTTTCTGTTAAAGAAGATCGTTTACATCAATTAAATGAAGTCATTAATTCTTATTCTTATCAAAAAAATCAAGAATATGTTGGAAAAGTAGTTCCTGTTTTGATTCAAGGTGTGAGTGAAAAAGATTGTCATAAAGTTTA
>CAOKLK010000076.1 GCA_948469295.1 uncultured Mycoplasmatota bacterium | reverse complement strand
CATAAAACTATTAGCTTTATTAATATCTTCTTGAATCAATTTACGACTTACATTTGTTTGAGCTTTATTAAAAAGAATTTGTAATTGAGACAAATAAACATTAATATCTACTGGACGATCCGCAACTACTAGCCAAAATTCATAATCAATGGAATTATAAAAATTACGTAAATTATAAATAATATTTTCTCGTTCTCCTGGATCAAGAATAAAAATATTTCGAGGAATTATTTTTATCCCAGTCACATATTCTCCACTCTCCAATTGAATCATTCCATTCATAATTTGACGAACGGGAATCCAATCCTCAGTCCATTTTGAAGATGCTGCTTGTTTCTTATTTTTTGCCATCGTAAATACACCAACCTTTCCAATAATACTTTTTGCGATTAATAATAAACAAAATAATATTCGCAAGAAGTTGCATAACATTATGATAATTTGGAACAGGAGCTACCAAAAACGCTGCAAGTACCGCTGGTAAAAGAACCATAACCGCAACTTGAAACGTCATCGATTGAAAGACAAACAGCATCATAATCGTCATCGTACAACCAGTTCCAAAAACAGCTAAATCAATTGGTGTAAAAAATCCTAAGATCAATTTTGATTTTTTTGTATTTGCTGGAATTAAATAATTATTCATAATCGACACCCCAATTCATTCTATTTTTTATTTTCCTTTTGTTCTGCTTTTTGTTTAAATACATTAATTTTCATACCAACATTAGTACTTGATGTTCCTATTACTGCTTTTGCATTATCCATTAAATCAGACATTTTTTGAGAAGCAATTAATTCATCTGGAGACATATTTTTAACAGCTTCCATAATGGTTTGCATATCAGTATATTTAGAACCCAAATCTCTAATATTTTGATCCGTTAAATTACTTTTAATTACACCTACATTATTCTTTAATGCGGTATTAAATGCAACCATATTTTCTTTCACTACACCTTTTATCTTAGAGAAATCTGTTCCTTTTCCATCAGTAGTAACTCCATTTAAGTAATCCGCAACCAAACGATCTTTCATCTCTTTTTGTTTTGCTTGTAACTCTGTAATCAACTGCGAACTAGCTTTCATATTATTAGACGTTTTTCCAGTCGATTTCATAATCTCTAACTCATTTTCAATTTCCGCAAGTTTTGAAAATTCCTGACCATCCACAAACTTAATAGGAGCTCCACTTACAGTTCTTTCTGCAGCTTGTTTTACAATTTCTGCCTCAGCTGCATCCATTGCTGCTTTTCTTTTTGAGAATACATCTTGAATTAAACTTTGACTTCTTTTCAATGCTTCTACATTAGGTCCCAGTCCCATAAATGATTTTGCATCATCAAACGCATCTGTAAAATGTCCACCTAAAACTCCTAATGTTGTACCACCATGAGAAGCTCTATAAAACGCTCTATCTTCCCGAGCTTTCGCAGCACCTTGAGATCCTGTTGTCATTGCTTTACTCATATCTGCAAAGTTCTTAGCCTCTAATCCAGCTTTAGCACCTCGAAAAGCTCCAGACACTCCTCCAGCAAATGGAGAAGTAACGCTTCTTCCAATGACACCAGCCTTTCCAAAAAATCCATGAGAATTTTTCCAATTATATCCAAAAGTTCTAAAACTATTAGCAGTATTTCCTACAAGTGCAGATGCTCCAGCTCCCAATAATCCTCCTGCTGCAAAGAATCCTCCTGCACCAAGTTTTCCCATAAAATCTTTAATTCCCAGTTTAATATTTCCTGAATCAATACCTGTTACATCAGAAATTAATTTTGGAAATTCTTTCACAAACATAAAAATTCCCATAATAATCAATAAATTTGCGATAGCACTTGTAAACCCAGATCCACTTTCCCAATTTAATTCAACTTTAGAAATAAAGAACACTGCCATATACATTATAAAAACTCTTACAAAAACTTCAGCAAAAGAAGAAAGCGTTTTTTTAAGCCAATTATTAAACATATTATTCTTCGTTGGCATCACACGCATAAGAATTGGAATTGGAGCAATGAGCTGTAAAAAAGCTAATCGAACTGCACGAACAGCTAAATCCAATGTAAATGTTCCTATAACATAAATCAAAAATAAACCAACACCCGTTGAAAATAACCAACGATAAACAACTTCTCCATCTGCAATCGCATCCGCCATATTTAAAATAATCATAAAATTACTAGACCCTTGAGAAATTTGGTTCTCCATTTCTTCACAAGTTATCCCATTAAAGGCATTTTCACATGCATTCTCTTGATTTAAAAAAGTATGAAGTGCAGTATAAGCAAGACGAACACCAAATTTATTTTTATAAACTGGAGTATCTGAATTAGCAACATCACTTCCCATAACTAAAACACCAATAGTATTTTCTTCCAAAATAAAATTTTGGACATCATATGCAAACTCAAAAACAATTGGTAAAATTCCTATCATTACTAAAGAAAAAACAAACGTTGGTACCATTTTACCAATACCTTTATCTCCTTTTGTTAATTGATCTGGATCTACCAAAGCTTGCAATAAAGCATACGCAAGCAAAAATAACATAAATACCCCTAAGATCGCATAAATACGCTGAGAAAAACTTTGATAAGTTTCTTGAGAAAAAATATTAGATTCTGCAATCATAATAAAAATATTATAAATTTCTGCTACAAATTGATACACAATTGCATCAAGCCATAACATAATCGAATGGAATCCAACTGTAAGACTATGTTTAATGTCTAAAATGAAACTAAAAATACCCATTATTAGCATAATATCACCAACCTATTTTCCAATTCCACAAGTTTGAAGATCATAAACTCCAAATGCTTCGAATAAGAAATCCAACAAAAATGGTAACAAGAAAATCAAGATACCGATTACTAATCTTTTCACAAACTTCCCATTGGCCTTTTTAAGTCCTTCCGCATCATGAGAAGTAATTGCCTTAATATAATCCATTACTGATAACCCCAAAACCATTATAGGTGCTAAAAATTTAATGAAAGTAAATGCATCTTGTATCGCATAATATAATTTATTATACTCCCCATTTTTTTTAAAGATAGATTCACATGTAACACTTCCACTATCAATATTTCCACCAATTTCTAAGTCTGGATTTGTATTATAAGCTTGAACAATTAATAGATTACTACCGAAACTCAAAACAAAAGTAAAACAAATTAGTAAAATAATCATAAATTTACGCATAAGTTTGTCACCTCAAAAGTAATTGCAAAAACTTTCTTTCCTTTCACTATTCTATCAATTTTAAATCCAAAAAGCTAGAGTTTATTATAAATACTCTCAAAGAAAATGAAAATAAAAAAAAGATATCTCAATTTTCATCAAAGATATCTCTATTTTTTAACAATTATTTGGATTTTGAACACATTTACTACAATTACTATAATCAGTGGAATATTTATTCCAATCATCAACTAACATAAATACTAAATTAATAATCGTTGGAATAAAGAAAATAATTAATCCCGCAATTACTCGCATAGTAAGACTTTTCACAGATTTCTTAATTTCATCATCTTTCGAAGAAATAATTGCTTTTCCTAAATCAATTATCCCCAAAACAATAATTACAAGTGGAATTAAAATTTTCAAAATCAAAAAGATACGTCCTAAAAATTTAAATGGTTTAATAAAATTAGGATCACTACAATAAGTAGTTCCAGCATTTTCTCCACCAATTAGATGAACTTCACCATTATTATTATTATTATTATTTTGAGAATTATTATTTCCACTACTAGCTCCACTATTATTTTTTTCTGGTTCTTCCTCTTTAACTAATTCATACTTAACAAAACGTATATTATTAATAATAACACCATTCGTTAAAGTACTTAAAATAGTATCTCCATAAACAATATGAGCAAAAACAGGTAAAGGTGTTTCAACTGGCAATAAATAAATTTGAAATGAAGATATTGAAACATCAGAATCTACACTTTCTAAAAATGCTACTAAATCACCTGCTACGGGATTTTTATAACGCTGAGAATTAACCTCATAAGTAAGCCCTTTTTCATTTTTGGCAGTAAAAAAATTAGTACTTTTTTCTAGCGAGACTCCATCAAATGAATGAGAAGCAAATTGTTCTTTCATTCGATTAATTAATCCTATACTTTCCGACTGAAATTGATAAATTAATATTTGCCCATTTGACAATTCAAACTTAATAAAATCCGTTTTATGATCAACTTCTTGGTAAGAATATTCTCCAAGAACACCTTTTTCTGCGGCATTTACTGTAATATTAAAAGCAAACAAAACAAATACAATTACTAAAATTTTTTTTAACATTAAGAACCCTCCTAACATGATCCTGGATCAAATAAACACTTTGTACAAATGGAATAGCTTGTTTTATAATCACTCCAATCATCAATTAAAGAAAAGAAAAATTCAATAAAAACTGGAATAAAGAAAATAACAACTCCCGCTATCATTCTCATTGCTAAAGACCTCGAAGCTTTTGGAACGTCTTCTGCTTTAGAAGAAGTAATAACTTTAAAAAAATCAATAACTCCCATA
>CAOKLK010000075.1 GCA_948469295.1 uncultured Mycoplasmatota bacterium | reverse complement strand
GGAGTCGGTACCAGAACCAATCATTCCTCCAATGGAACCTCCAAAAATGGAAGAACCAGTACCAATGATGTCTGATTTTCACGAGCCTCCAAAAACAGACTTTGATTTTGACGCTTTGGCAGCATCCATTTCCAAAGAACTAGAAAGTATCGGAATTGACACTAGTGAGAAAGAAGAAGAAATTCCGTTGGATGCAACCATTACATTACCGCCACTACATATAGATCCAATTCCACCAATCAATGAACCAGATCCAGTAGTAGCACCAGAAAATCCAATTATGTTTGAAACTCCAACAATGGAAACACCAAATGTAGAAATGAGAATAGAGAAAGAAAGTGTAAAAGCTCCAGAAGAGAAAATAACCAAACCTAGTAAAACTCAATTTAGCTCTGTTTTTGTTAATAAAAAAAGTGAAGATTCTTCTGAACTTCCAAAAGAAGAAATCAAAGAAGAACCAAAAATCATTCCAGAACCAACTCCTGTGAAACCAACAATCGAATTACCAAAAACAATTGACTTACCAAAATTAAACAAAGATCCTGAACCAAAAGCAAAGGTGCTGGATGATGATATTCCCCACATTATCTTCCCAAGTTTAGAAAACGATATTCCAAAAGATATAGAAGATGACAAAAATAGAATGTAAAAATCATTCTTTTTTTGTTTCTGTGATATAATATACAATAAGGAGGAACACTATGAAATTTCACAAAACCAAAGATAAATTAGACATAAACGAAGTAAATGAAGTAGTCAGTTTATCAAAAAAAATTTTACATTTATTTTATGTTGCAATGATTATCGCAATAGTTTTAATCATTACAATAATTTTAAGAGAGTGGGGAGTAATACATTTTATCTTAAATATCTTAAAAGTAATTTCACCTTTCTTTATCGGTTTTATCATTGCTTGGATTTTTAATCCCTTAGTAAAAAAATTAGAAGAGAAAGGATTTCCAAGAATTGCAGGATCCATGTTAATTTATGCAATATTATTAGTATTCTTAATTGTATTTATTCGTATTTTAATACCTACAATTTATAATCAATTAAATGAGTTATTATCCACTCTGCCTGATATATTTACAACCATTGAAGAATATATTACTTCCTTCTTTGATAATTTATCAGATATGAAAGGTTTGGATCTTACGAACGTAAAAAATAGTATTATGGAAAGTATGAATGCTTTCTTAACTAATTTCACAACGAATTTACCAACTTCCTTACTAAATTTTGTGGGTAACTTTTTCTCAAGCTTACTAACAATTGGGTTTGGATTAATTATTGGATTATATATGTTATTTGATTTTGAATCCATAAATCGCCATTTACTAAACCTATGTCCGAAAAAAAATAGATTTGAATTATCACTACTAATTACAAATATTAGTACAGAGGTCAGAAAAAGTGTAAATGGAACTCTTTTAGTAGCAACTATGGTTTTTGTATGTGACTCTATTGGCTTTGCTTTAGTAGGATTACAAGCTCCATTATTATTTGGTTTCTTTTGTGGTTTAACAGACTTAATCCCATATGTCGGACCTTATATTGGAGGTGCAGCAGCAGTGTTAATTGGATTTAGTCAAAGTAGTTTTATTGGACTAATTACTTTAATTATCGTTGTAGTAGTGCAATTATTAGAAAATTTTGTACTACAACCAGTAATAATGAGTAAAACAACCAAATTACATCCAGTTACAATCATTTTAGGATTATTAATTTTTGAACATTTTTTTGGAATTATCGGAATGATATTAGCCACACCTTGCATTGCCCTTGCAAAAGTAGTTTACAAATTCTTTATTGAGAAGTATAATCTATTTGAAGACAACGAATTTATAATTATCGATGAAAAAGGATAGGAAAAGAACCTCTTTTCAAAGAGAGTAAGTGGTTGGTGAAAACTTACAAAAGAATCTTCTTCCAGCTACCTTTGGAGATAAATCGGAAATAACCCGTTATGAAAATTAAGTAAAAAAAAGGATGGTACCGCAATAATTGCTCCTTAGTAATTCGTGGTACCTTTTTATTTGAATAGGAGGATCAAATGAAAATATTTCTTGTTGCTGGAAAAGCACGTAGTGGAAAATACAGTGTTGCCAAAAGTATTAAAGAATTTTACGATGGAAAACATGAAAAAACAGTAATTACAGAATTTAGCAAATACATAAAATTATTTGCAACAGAAATGACAGATTGGAAATATAATACGGAACCCAAACCTCGAAAATTTTTACAAGATATGGGGACATTTATTCGAAAAAATTTAAAAGAACCAAATTTTTTTATTCATCGAATGATCGAAGACATAAAAATTTATGAAAAGTTTTTTCAAAATATTGTAATATCAGATGTAAGATTTCCAAATGAAATAAAAAAAATCAAGGAAAATTTTAAAGAAGTCTATTCCATCTATGTAATAAATGAGCATGGAAATTATGATTTAAGTAAAGAAGAAGGAAATCATGAAACGGAACACGCCTTTGATAATTGGAATGAATTTGATTATATTATTGTCAATGATGAGATAGAACTTTTAAAAAATAAAATGAATCAAATTTTAGAAGATTTAAAATGAAAATAATCAAAGAACAAGAATTTATTATAGAATAGCATAAACTTATTATTTAGTTAAAAAAATATTATAAATATATTGAGGAGGAATAAAAATGAATGTAAAAGATTTATATATAGACTATTTTGTAAAGAAAGGACATGTTCACATACCAAGTGCACCACTGGTTCCAGAAAATGATCCATCAGTTTTATTTAATACAGCAGGAATGCAACCATTAATCCCTTATTTTATGGGAGAAGAACATCCTTGTGGACCAAGACTATGTGATTATCAAAAATGTGTAAGATTAACAGATTTAGAAGAAGTTGGAGACTTAACTCATCATACTTTTTTCGAAATGCTTGGAAATTGGAGTTTAGGAGATTACTTTAAAGAAGAAAGTATTACTTACAGTTTTGAATTTTTAACAGACGTTCTAAAAATTCCTGTAAATCGTTTAGCAGTTACAATTTTTTGTGGAAATGAAAATATACCAAAAGATACCGAAAGTGCTGAAATCTGGCAAAATTTAGGAATCCCAAAAGAAAGAATTGCATATCTTGGAATCGAAGATAATTTTTGGGCAGCAGGAGAAACTGGACCTTGTGGACCAGACACTGAAATTTTTTATTGGAGAAGTAATGATTCTCTACCAGAAAAATTTGATCCAGAAGACGATAGATGGGTAGAAATATGGAATAATGTATTTATGGAGTTTAATCGTCATTCAGATGGAACGGTATCAAAACTCCCTAAGAAAAATGTGGATACTGGAATGGGTTATGAAAGAATTGTCTCTGTCATAGAAGGCGTAAATGATAACTATGAATCTAGTGTATGGAGAGATATTATAAAAAATTTAGAAGAGATTTCTAAACTTCCATACAAAGGAAATGAAAAAAGTATGAGAATTATTGTAGATCATATTCGTACTTCTGTATTCATCGCCGCAGACAATGCTGGAATAAAACCAAGTAATACAGATCAGGGTTATATTCTTAGAAGATTAATTCGTCGTGCAATACGACATGCCAAAAAATTAAGTATTGAGATTAACAGTAATTGGGAAGAACAAATTGCTTTAAAAATAATAGAACAATATGAAAAATATTATTCAGAATTAAAAAATAATAAAGAAACTATTTTAAGCGTTTTAAAAGACGAAAAAATAAAATTTAACAAAACGTTAGAAAAAGGATTAAAAGAATTTGAAAAAATTATTACAAAGAATTCTCAAATTGATGATCTTACAGCCTTTCATTTATATGATACCTATGGGTTTCCAATTGAATTAACCATTGAATTAGCTGCAGAACAAAATATTAAAGTGGATGAAGAAGGATTTTATAAAAGAATGAAAGAACATCAAGAAAAATCTAGAACAGCATCTGCTGGAAAATTTAAAGGTGGATTAGCTGGAAATGGTGAAATGGAAACCAAATATCATACAGCAACCCATTTATTAAATGCCGCATTAAAAGAAGTATTAGGAAGCGATACTCATCAAAAAGGAAGCAATATTACTGATGAAAGAATGCGTTTTGATTTTAATTGTGATCATAAATTAACGGAAGAAGAAAAAGAACAAATCGAAAATTTAGTCAATCAATGGATTCAAGAAGAAATTCCTGTAACTAAGGAGAGTATGACCAAAGAAGAAGCATTAAAAAGAAATGCCGAAGCTATGTTTATTGAAAAGTATCCAGATATATTAACCGTATACTTTATTGGAAATGTTTCCAAAGAAATTTGTGGTGGACCACATGTTCAAAATACCAAAGAATTAGGAATCTTTCGTATAAAAAAAGAAGAAGCATCGAGTGCTGGCATAAGAAGAATAAAAGCTGTATTGGAACCAACAGAATAATCTTAAATTTAAAATTTGTCGAAAAAAGAGAAGAAAATAGAGAAAAAGTCGAAGTCCATGAAAAGACTTCTTTTTTTGATTAAGTTAACAAACTTATCGGGAGGAAAAATGACAAAAGAAAAAAGTTTTTAAAAGATAATATCGCTAAGAAAGTATTAAGTTCAGAGGAATGTCGAGAATATTT
>CAOKLK010000074.1 GCA_948469295.1 uncultured Mycoplasmatota bacterium | reverse complement strand
TTGATGAGTTATTAGAAAAATTAAAAGAAGTAGATTATGAAGAAGTTAAAGATAATTTAGTTCAAAAAGTTGAGGATTTGAAAAGTGAATTACAAGATTTAGATAAAGAAAAAGTGATTCAAATTGCGAAAGATAAAGCAAGTCAAATTCAAAGTAAAGCGGAAGATATTATTCGAGTTGCAAAAGAAAAAGGAACACCAGCTTTAGAAAAAGCAGCGATGGAAGTAAAAGAGAAAACGATTGTTGTGTAAAAAGAAGTTTTGAAACGTTTGTAAAAAGAAGAAACTGTTTTAGTAGAGGAAAGTCCTAAGAAGACAGCTTCTAAAGTTAAAAAAGTTGCTTCTAAATAAGTTATATGATAAAATAACTTGGTATTTAACAGAGAAGAAATTTTTAGAAAAAATGTTGGGTCAATTTAGAGATTTTGCGAATGGTGAAACGTAAAACAAAGACATTTTGGAAGTTACAGTTTTGGAGTTAAATCGGATAATATCCGTTATCAATAGAAAGTGATAAGTCAGATACTTATAAGTAAGGTGGTACCACGGGAATGCTCGTCCTTATGTATAAGTATCTTTTTTTATTTTAGAAGGAGAGATTTTATGACATTTTTTGAAGATTTACAATGGCGAGGATTAATTAAGGATATTTCGAGCCCAGATTTGGAAGAAAAGTTAAATCAAGGGGGGCTTACGTTTTATATCGGAGCGGATCCAACCGCTAAGAGTTTGCACATTGGACAATTTCCAACGTTTTTGATGGTAGAACGTTTAAAAAGAGCAGGGCATCATCCTATTATTTTAGTAGGGGGAGCTACTGGAAGAGTTGGAGATCCAAGAGGAACTGGAGAACGAGAGAAGGCAGATATTTCTGTCATTGAGAATAATTTTGGTTTTATTAAAAAACAAATGCAATCTCTTTTTGGGGAAGAAGTTCAAATTGTTAATAATTATGATTGGTTTCAAAATATTAATTATATTGATTTTTTACGTGATGTTGGAAAGTATATTAATGTAAATTATATGATTAATAAGGATTTGGTAAAACGTCAAATGGAAGTTGGAATTTCTTATGCAGAGTTTTCTTATATGTTGATTCAAGGTTATGATTATAAACGTTTGCATGATGAACTGGGAGTCAATTTACAATTTGGTGGATCAGATCAATGGGGAAATTTAACGACAGGTATTGAATTGATTCGAAAATTAAATAATGAAGAGGTTTATGCATTTTCTATGCCTTTAATAACAGATTCTACTGGAAAAAAATTAGGAAAAAGTTATGGAAACGCTTTGTGGCTTGATATTAATATGACTTCCAGTTATGAAATGTATCAATATTTATTGAATTTTGAAGATGTGATGATGGAAGAATATTTGAAAAAGTTTACTTTTTTGAATCCAGAAGAAATTGAGGGAATTATGAAAGAGCATCAAGAGCAACCAGAAATGCGTATTGCACAAAAAAGGTTAGCGGAAGAAGTCATTACTTTTTTACATGGAAAGGAAGCATTTGAAAAAGCACAACATATTAGTGAAGCTTTATTTAGTGAAAAGATTATCACTTTAACGAGTGATGAAGTTTTAGAAAATATGAAAGATGTTCCTCATGTAGTAATTAATGAATTCAATATTATTGATCAGTTAGTACAAAGTAATATTTGTTCTAGTAAAAGAGAAGCTAGGGAAATGGTAAGTGCTGGGGCTATTTCTATTAATAATAAAAAGGTTATGGATTTGGATTTTGTTCTTTCTAAAAAGGAAGCTATTGATGAAAAAATCTTATTTATTAAAAAAGGAAAAAAGAATTTTTATATTGGAATTTTCTCTTAAAGCATAGTGATATGCTTTTTTTGTTTTGTAGTTTCTTATGAATAAAAAAATTGGGATTGAAAATACTAGAAATGGAGTAAAATTTATGTTAATGTTAGTATTATAAAATAGAAAAAAATCATAGTGATTGTTGGTGGATTATGAAATTAGAAAGATTTAAAGAAACAAATAAAAAGAAAACGGGAATGATAATAGGAATCTGCTTTGTTGTTCTTTTATGTACAGTAATTGTTGTATTTCGAAGTTTTGCTCTTTATGAAGAGAAAAAAGAATTTGATGTCATAAAAGGACGAGTACCAGATCAAAATTATGATGTATTGTTTGCTTTTACATTGGAAGATGAAGATGGAAATAAAACTAATATAGAAAATGTTCCCGAAGGAACAAATTATGAAGTAACTGTTTCTTGTGATAAGGGAGCAACGGGTGAATGGAATTATGAAGAATGGGGACCACTAATTAAAAACTTAACAAATGCTCGAACGAAATGTAAAATTAATTTTGGGCCTTCGAAAGCTATAGCAGATGTAATTAAAAATTTACCTATTGTAACTGAAGGATCGGGATTGTATGAAGTAAGTCATAGTGATGCTGAAATTACTTATACAACAGAATTGAATGCGATTAATAATTTAAAACAAACCGAATATCGCTATGCTGGTGCTAATCCTAACAATTATGTGAATTTTAATAATGAACTATGGCGAATAATTGGACTTGTAAATACTCCAGAAGGCTCTCGTATCAAACTGATTCGAAATGAATTTCTTGGTAGGGAAAATGAATGGGATGGATATTCTTGGGATAGTAGTGAAGAAAGTATTAATGATGGATTTGGAATCAATGAATGGAGCACTTCTAAGATGAAAGAATTATTAAATAATGGTCCATATTATAATCGAACTACAGGTGATTGTTATATTGGAAGTAACAATCGAACTAGTGCATGTGATTTTAGTAGTACAGGACTTACAAATGAAGCGAAAGAAATGATTGATACAGTGACTTGGAATACAGGTAGTAATGGAACAGCTACATATATGAAAATCAATTCAAATTTGTTTTATAATTTAGAAAGAAGTAGTAATACAGGAGTATGGTGTATTGGAAATGAATGTGATGGGGAGGATAATAGAACAACGTCATGGGTAGGACAAGTGGGATTAATGTATCCTTCAGATTATGGATATGCGACAAGTGGAGGTTCAACAACTAATCGAGAAACTTGTTTAAATACAAACATTCATGGTTGGAGTGATAGTGATGTCATTGACTGTAAAGAAAATGATTGGTTATACATATCAAAGAACAATCCATATAAATATTTTCTTTGGACAATTACTCCATTATCAGAAGAAAGGTTTCAATTTTTCGTATTTAGTATTGATTTCTCTAGAGCCACAAGTGGAGGAGTTGTTTATAAATCAGCTGATGAAGGAATGAATTCAGTTTTATATCCTGTTGTTTATTTGAAGTCTAACATTAATATAGTGAGTGGAAATGGAACGATGGATTCTCCATATGAAATAAGTTTGAAAGCATAAATAATAAGTGTGTAAGAAAATTTGATGTTTATTCAAATTTTTTTAATTTCATTTTAATACTATGAAAGGTGAATTAAAGTTTTTTGTTTTGTAAAATACTAGAAATAGAGTAAAATTTATGTTAATTTAGTATTATAAAATAGAAAGTATATCATATTGATTGTTGGTGGATTATGAAATTAGAAAAATTTAAAGAAACAATTAAAAAGAAAACTGGTATGATGATTTTTATTTGTTTTGTTGTTCTTTTATGTACAGTAATTGTTGTATTTCGAAGTTTTGCTCTTTATGAAGAGAAAAAAGAATTTGATGTCATAAAAGGACGAGTACCAGATCAAAATTATGATGTATTGTTTGCTTTTACATTGGAAGATGAAGATGGAAATAAAACTAATATAGAAAATGTTCCCGAAGGAACAAATTATGAAGTAACTGTTTCTTGTGATAAGGGAGCAACGGGTGAATGGAATTATGAAGAATGGGGACCACTAATTAAAAACTTAACAAATGCTCGAACGAAATGTAAAATTAATTTTGGGCCTTCGAAAGCTATAGCAGATGTAATTAAAAATTTACCTATTGTAACTGAAGGATCGGGATTGTATGAAGTAAGTCATAGTGATGCTGAAATTACTTATACAACAGATTCGAATGCGATTAATAATTTAAAACAAACCGAATTAAGATATGCTGGTGCTAATCCTAACAATTATGTTTGGTTTAATAATGAATTATGGCGAATAGTTGGACTTGTCAATACCCCAGAAGGTCAAAGAATAAAACTAATACGTCATGAAAATATTGGAAGTAGATCCTGGGATCTAAGTGACACTAGTATAAATAGTGGTCAAGGAGTAAATGAATGGAGTCAAAGTGATTTAAAAAATTATTTAAATAATGATTACTATAATAGTTTAAAAAATGAATCAAAAAATATGATCGATAGCGTAACATGGAGTACTTCTGCAATTCATAGAGATAATTATAGTAAATATACAGTAAAAAAATTTTTATGATGTAGAAAAAAGTAATAGGATCGGGAATATTTGTAATAATGGAAGCGATTGTAGTGATGGAGTTTCAAGAACTACATCTTGGAAAGGAAAAGTTGGTTTAATTTCAGTCAATGATTTCGGATACGCTTCATCAGGAGGAAACATTGCAGATCGAAATGCATGTCTAAATAAAGCATATATTTCAAGTTATGGGGGATACGGAGAATGTCCTATGACAAATTGGTTTAATCGAACAAATGATTATTGGACAATTACT
>CAOKLK010000073.1 GCA_948469295.1 uncultured Mycoplasmatota bacterium | reverse complement strand
GGATTGATCGTATGAATTATAAAAGTCTTATCAAAAAAGAAACCAAAGTAATCGCATATGTAGTAATATGTTTGACATTAATGGTCATAGGAATAAGTTATGCAATGTTTTTACAAGTCAATAAAAATAGTGAAAATCAAGTAGTAGAAACCGGAACTTTAGTAATTACATATAAAAATGGAAATGGAGAAGCATTGCAAGAAGGAGACATTATAACAAATAGTGTGTGTTTAGAACCAATGGCTGATGAAGAAGCATTATCCATGAGTGAGTGTAGTTATAAGTTAAATATATTAAATTCTGGAAGTTTACCGGCAAGTTATAAATTAATGATTTATAATAATGTGAATGATTTACCAGAAGGAGGAGTAAATGTTAATCATAGCTTAATTCGAATTGGAATTAGTAAAGGAAAAGAAACATTGAGTCCTATGGAGAGTAAAACATTAAGTGAAATTACCCATACGACAGAAACAGAAGGAGAAACTGCTCAAAATAATATTAAATATGTATTAGATACTGGAGTGTTAGAAGCAGGAGAAGATATTACATATAGTGTTCAAGCATGGTTAAATGAAGCATTAGTAACTGGAGCAGTAACTGGTGAATACGTTTATTTAAAATTAGAAGTAAGTAGTGTAGTAAGTGAAACAGCAGATGTTTCATCGGAATCCATTGTGGATACGATTCGCCAAATTCCAGTAGTAACCGAAGGAAATGGGTTATATGAAGTGAGTCATGAAGATGCAGAGATTACATATACAGAAGATAATACTAAAATCAATCATCTAAAACAAACCGAATTAAGATATGCAGGATCAAATCCAAACAACTATGTCGAATTTAATAATGAACTATGGCGTATCATCGGACTTGTGAATACTCCAGAAGGACAAAGAATAAAATTGATTCGAAATGAAAGCATTGGTAGTTATTCTTGGGATAGTAGTGAATCAAATATAAATGGGGGATATGGAATTAACGAATGGAGTACTTCAAAATTAAAAGATATATTGAATACTGGAGTTTATTATAATAGAGAAAGTGGAACTTGTTATAATAATTGGAATAATGCCACAGTAGCATGTGATTTTAGTAGCACAGGACTTACAAATGAATCAAAGAATATGATCGATAATATTCCATGGAATATTGGAAGCAATGATGCTATTACTTATACATATGAAAATATCAATACCAATACTTTTTATAATTTAGAACGAAGCAACAATACTGGAAAAACTTGTAGCAGTAGCGATTTCTGTAATGATACCGTATCTAGAACGACAACATGGCTTGGTATGGTTGGATTAATGTATCCAAGTGATTATGGATATGCAACAAGTGGAGGAGTTACTACAAATCGTGAAACATGCTTAAATACAGTTCTTCATTCATGGAATGAAAATGAAATAAATGATTGTAAAGATAATGATTGGTTATATCAATCAGAAAATGCCCAATGGACTTTAACTCCTCTTGCTCATTCTACTTATGCAAGACGAATATTTATTATAAATTCTGATGGCCTTGTTGGTCATTCAGATTCAAGCTATAATCTAATTTCTAGACCATCTATTTACTTAAAAACAATCGTTAAAATAGTTGATGGAAATGGAACGATAGATCAACCATTTAAATTAAATATGTAACAAAATAAAAAAACGACTTATAGAATACAATCTATTAAGCCGTATTTTTTTGCTTCTTTTGCGTCCATAAAATTATCCCGATCCGTATCTTTTTCAATAGTAGACAATTTTTGACCTGTTTGATCTGCTAAAATTTGATTTAATCGTTTTTTCATTTTTAAAATTCGTTCACAGGCAATTTGCATATCCGTAGCTTGTCCTTGCATTCCCCCAAGAGGTTGATGAATCATAATCTCCGAATTTGGAAGAGCAGATCGCATTCCTTTCGTACCACATGCTAGTAAAAAAGCCGCCATACTTGCTGCCATTCCAACAACAATCGTACGTACATTACTAGAAATAAAATTCATTGTATCATAAATAGCAAATCCAGCCGTAACACTTCCTCCAGGACTATTAATATAAAGACAAATATCTTCATGATTCAAAGAATCTAAATAAAGAAGCTCAGAAACAATCAAATTTGCAACATTATCATTAATTTCTCCAGACAAAAAGACAATTCGATCTTTCAAAAGTCTAGAATATAAATCATATGCATATTCATGATTATTAGATTTTTCTAAGACAGTGGGAACTATATTCAATTTTTATCACCTATTATTATTTTATAATCGAAAAAAAAATTTATACGAGAAAAGAATGACGAATTTTAGTCATTGTATCTTTTCTCCAAATTATGATAAAATAAATTAGAATACGAGGGGTATTATATGAATGAGATAAGAATAACTTTTAAAGATGGAAAAGAAAAAAAATATCCAAAAGGAACTACTTACTTTGAAATAAGCAAAGAAATAAAAAATACCAAAGATGCTATTTTAGGAGTAAAAATTAACAATGAAATTAGCTCTTTAGATAGCAAAGCTCTTTCTGATGCGAAAGTAGAATTTTTTGGCGTGACAGACTTAGCAGGATATAAAATGTATCAATCAGCTTTAAAATTTATTTTTGAAGTTGCTGTTAAAGAATTATTTCCAGAAAGCGAAATCCATTTTTTACATAGTGTACCAAAAGGAATTTTAAGTGAAATTATGATTCCAGAAAACTTTACCAACGAGGAAGTAAAACAAATCAAAGGAAAAATGGCTGAAATTATTTCTTCCAAAGAAATCTTTTTAAAATATAATCTGTTAAAAAAAGATGCTTATAATTATTTTGTATCTGTAAAAGAATTCGAAAAAGCCAAAAACATCCAAAATATTAATAATGAAGTCGTAACACTTTACAAAATGAGAGATAAAATAAATTATTACTATAACTTTCTTCCACATGACACCGGAGCAATTACCAAATATGACTTAGTATATATTGGAAAAAATAGAATTATATTAGTGTGTCCAAATCTAAAAACTGGAGAAGTTCCAGATTATGTTCACTATGATAATATTATTGACAATTTCTTTTTAGGAAAAAAATGGTTAAGATTGATGAACACTCCATATTTATCAGACATGAATGATTTAATTAGCCACAATAAAATTAAAGAATTTATGGAAGCAAATGAATTAATATTTAATGAATCAATATTAAATGTAGCCAATGAAATAGTTTCCAAAAGAGAAGTAAAAGTAATATTAATTGCTGGACCTTCTTCTTCTGGAAAAACAACAACCACAAAAAGATTATCAACATATTTAAAAGCCAAAGGATTTGATCCTCTACCATTATCCACAGATGACTTCTTTGTCGATCGAGAAGATACACCCAAAGATGAAGATGGAGAATTTGATTTCGAATGCTTACAAGCGATTGATCTAGAATTATTTAATAAAACTTTAGTAAATCTCTTAAAAGGAGAAGAACAAGAAATTCCAGAATATAACTTTGTCGCTGGAAAAAAAGAATTTAATAATAAAAAAGTAAAATTAAATAAAAATAGCATTCTTTTAATCGAAGGACTTCACAGTTTAAATGATGATTTAGTTCCATACATAAAAGATGAAAACAAATTCAAAATATATTTAAGTCCATTTATTCCATTAAATATCGATCGACACAATTACATTTCTACATTAGATATGCGTCTATTAAGAAGAATAATTCGCGATAATAGAACTCGTGGAAAAGCAGTAGATGAAACCATCAAAGAATGGCAAATTGTCAGATCAGGAGAAGAAAAATATATCTTCCCATACATTCATCAAGCCGATGTAATTATCAATACTGCATTATCTTATGAACTAGGAGTTCTAAAAATTTACGCAGAACCTTTATTATATTCTGTCAATATCAATTCTCCTTATTATGAAGAAGCAAGACGGTTACTAAATTCTTTAAATGGATTTTATCCAATTAGCAGCGAATATGTAAAAGATGATTCTATATTAAGAGAATTCATTGGATAATGTGAATAACATAGCACTTATCCACAATAAGAAAGGAAAAAAGAAAAATGATTAAAGTAGCAATTAATGGATTTGGAAGAATAGGAAGATTAGCATTTCGTGAGATGATTACAGGATTAGATTTTAATGTAGTTGCCATAAACGATTTAACCGATGCAAGTGATTTAGCTTACCTTTTAAAATATGATACAAATCATCGAACATTTCATGAAGATCTAATTAAAAGTGAAGAAGATAACATAGTTATCAACAATCAAAAAAAGATCAAAGTTTATAAAGAAACTGATCCTGAAAAACTTCCATGGAGAGAATTAGGGATTGACTTAGTATTAGAATGCACAGGACATTTTACAGATTATGAAGGTGCTTATAAACATATCAAAGCAGGTGCCAAAAAAGTATTAATTTCTGCTCCCGGAAAAGGAGAGATGAAAACCGTGGTATACAATGTTAACGATTCCATTTTAGATGGTCAAGAAACGATTGTATCTGCTGCATCTTGTACAACCAATTGTTTAGCACCAGTATTAAATATAATCGAAAAACATTTTGGAATAGAAAAAGGCTTTATGAGTACGGTTCATGCTTATACAAACGACCAAGCTACATTAGATATAGCTCATAAAAAAAGTTATAAACACAGACGCGGAAGAGCATGTGCCATGAATATTGTTCCATCAAGTACAGGCGCTGCCAAAGC
>CAOKLK010000072.1 GCA_948469295.1 uncultured Mycoplasmatota bacterium | reverse complement strand
GACTTCTAATATTATTGTTTCGACTTGTTTTTCAATTTCTGTCGTATTCTGTCCTAAGGTGATTGTGATATTTTTATTTTGATGAAATGGTCGAAGCATTGTAATACTGGAACAAATTTTTTTGATGGTAGTTTTTAATTTTTTTTCAATGGTAATTTTGGCATTATTTAGAGTAGTTTGAAATAAATTAGCAATTTTTTCATTTTTGATGTAGTTATCGAAACAATTGATTTCGAATGTATCTATTTTGGTTTTATCTATTTCTTTTTCTAAACTTTCAAAATTGATATATTCATATAATCCAGTTATTTTTAAATTGTTTTTGAGTTGTTCTTGGACTATTTTTTTAAATTCTTTGGCAACTATTGGAGTCAGTCTTTTATCTAATTTATCTAACACAAGTTCTCCATGAATTTCGTTTTTGATGTTTCGTATTAAATTGATGACATCGGTGGTAAAGTTACTTAATGAGGAAGATTGGATTTCTCTTAAGTCTAGATGTAAGTTTTCCATGGTTGCTAGAGCATAGCTATCTAAATTATGAATTTTTAGAATTCCTTCTTCTTCTGCTCGTTCGTATTTATTTTCTAGTAAATATGCTTTGGTAAATTCAACAGAAACCATGGTTCCAAAATCCAAAAGAACTTTCTGTGGTTCTTCATCTTTGCTATTTTTGGCAGCAAGTCCCACTTTTTCAATGGCTTTTACAAATTTATGTTGTTGTTTGATGGAAAACGCTTCTCTTGATGCTGCTCTTTTTAACCGATATTCATTAAATGCTATGTAAACATCAACGTATTTTAATTCTTTTAGAGTATTTTCGATAATGTCTTGAATGTCTTCTACATTAATTGTTTTTCGATCTTTATATTCTTCTCGAATTACATTTAATACTTTTTGATATACGATATTAGCATCTTTTTCTTGATAGGTTCCTTCGATATTATCAAAGGCATATTTGATGGCAATGGCGATCTTTGGACTATTAAAAGATACCCGTTGACCACTTCTTTTTACAACTACTAAGTTTTGAAATTCTAGTTCCATAATCGTCATACCTTTCGTAATTTGATTATAGCATATCTTTTCTTTTTCGCAATGTTTTTTTTTACCATTTTTTTATTTTTTTATTTTTTATTTTTTTCTTTTTTTATTTTTTTTGCAAAAAAAACATTTTACCCTTGATAGAATCGAAGATCATTCTTTTTCTTTTTTTCAATGTTCGCTTAACAAAAAATAGACAGTCAAGTGGTGTGTTTTTTTTACATAAATTTTTTTATTAAAAAAATGTAGATTTTTTGATCTACATTTTTCTTTATACTTTTGTTTTTTCAATTTCTAACTTGATTATTTCGCTATTTAGTTCATAAGATTCTGTTAGATTTTCTTTTGTCTCTATATTTAATGCCAAGGTTTCTTCTTTGATGTAAGTTTCAAACATTGTAATTGTTTTTTCGATCATTTGATTTCCTTCATAATAAATATTAATTCGATCGCTTAATTCAAAATCTTTTTCTTTTCTTATGTTTTGAATTTTAGAAACAAGTTCTCTTGCCATACCTTCTAATATTAATTCTTCGGTTCGATCTGTATTTAAAATTACAAAATTATTTTGTTCCATTCCGACATTAAAGCCTTCTTTTGCAGTAATTCTTATTTCAATCATTTCTTGGGTTACTTCCATTTCTTCTTCGCCAATTTTCAAAGTAATATTTTGACCTTTTTGAAGGGATTCTTTTTCATTTTCCGAAAGATTTTCTAAAGATTTTTGAAATTCTTTCATTTTATTTCCTAGAGTCTTTCCACAAAATTTGAAATTTGGTTTGATTTGAAAATTCATATAATTTTCTAAATCTGTAATAAAGATTACTTCTTTGACATTTAATTCCTCTTTGATTAGTGAAGTTAGATTAGCAATTTCTGATTCCATTTGTTTTGCTAAATAACATTCTTGTAATGGTTCTCTTACCTTTATTTTTACTTCTTCTCTAATATTTCTTCCAATACTAATTAAGGTTCTTACTAAATCCATTTTTTCTTCTAATTTTTGATTTATCAACTCTTCATTGCATTCTGGATAATTACTTAAATGAACACTTTCTTCCTCTGTTAAATTTCGATAAATCTCTTCACTAACAAATGGAGTGATTGGTGCAATTAATTTGGATAATCCTACTAATATTTCGTAAGTAGTGATATAAACTGCTTTTTTAGATTGATCTAATTCATTTTTCCAAAATCTTTTTCGGTTTCTTCTGATATACCAATTGGATAAATCTTCGGAAACGAAATAGCAAATATATTTTACCACTTTGTTTAAATCATATTCTTCAAAAGAATTTGTAACGTTTTTCACTAAATTATTGTATTTAGAAATTAACCATAAATCAATTTCTTCTCTTGCTTCTACTTCCATTTGACATTCTTGGATATCAATGTGATCTGTATTAGCATACATTGCAAAGAAGTTATAGGTATTTTTTAATGGGTTTAAAAATTTTGAGTATACTTCTTTTAATCCTTTTACATCAAAGCGAAGTGGAGTCCATACTGGTGATACATAGGGAAGATAGAATCTTGTTACATCTGCCCCAAATTCTTCCATTGTTGTAAAGGGTTCAACAATATTTCCTTTACTTTTACTCATTTTCTTTCCTTCACTATCTTGAACATGAGCGTTTACTAAAACATTTTTATATGGTGCACAATCTTTTAAAAATACAGAAATTACTAAAAGGGTATAGAACCATCCTCTCGTTTGATCGATTCCTTCACAAATAAAATCTGCAGGAAATTGTACTTCAAATAACTCTTGATTTTCAAATGGGTAATGCATTTGAGCAAATGGCATAGAACCAGAATCAAACCAACAATCAATGACATCTAATACTCTGGTCATTTCTTTTCCACATTTGGGACATTTTAATTTGATATCATCTACAAATGGACGATGCAGTTCGATCGCTTCTAATTTTAACTCAGTCGTAGCTTTTTCCATTAATTCTTGTCTCGATCCGATCATTTCTTGATGATTGCAGGAACAGGTCCATAAAGGAAGTGGAGTTCCCCAATATCTATTTCTGGAAATTGCCCAGTCTTTTAATTCTTCTAACCAATTGCCAAAGCGTTTTTCTCCGACATAAGAAGGATACCAATTTACTGTTTGGTTAGCTTTGATGATCCGATCTTTTAATTTGGTTGTTTCAATGTAGTAACTTGGTTTTGAATAATAAATTAATGGGGTATCACATCTCCAACAATGAGGATAATTATGTGTTATTTTTTGTTTTTTGAACAATTTATCATTTTCTTTTAAATATTTAATGATTTCCAAATCTGCATCGAATACTAAAGTTCCTTTCCATGGCCCTTCAGCATATTTTCCATCTTCTCCCACAGGATTTAGATAGGGAAGATTATATTTTCTTCCTACTCTTGCATCATCTTCTCCAAAGGCAGGAGCAATATGGACAATACCAGTTCCAGAATCCATTGTTACATAAGTATCACAAGTAACGAAAAAGGCTTTTTTGTCTACTGTTAATTCGGGAATTAGTTGTTCATATTCTGTATATTCTAAGTCTTTTCCAAGATAAGTATTTAATACTTTATAATCTTCTTGTAATACTTGGTCAGCAAGTTTTTTGGCAAGAATAAACTTGATTCCTTTGCTTTCTACTAAAATATAAGTTTCTTCTGGATTTACACATAAGGCAACGTTTGATATTAACGTCCAAGGAGTTGTTGTCCAAACAAGAAAGTATTCGTCACTATCTTTTTTCTTCATTGGAACAATTACTGTATCTACACTGGTTTCTTTGTAACCTTGGGCTACTTCATGAGATGCAAGTCCAGTTCCACATCTTGGACAATAGGGAAGAATTTTACTTCCTTGATAAAAGTATCCTTCTTCAAAAAATTTTTTTAATATCCACCATTCCGTGTCGATATAATCATTATTATAGGTAATATAAGGATTTTCTAAATCAATGAATTGTCCCATCTTACTAGTTAGATCTGTGAAAAGTTTTTCATTTTCCCAAACGCTTTCTCGACATTTTTGATTAAATTTTTCAATTCCATATTCTTCGATATCATTTTTATTTTGAAATCCTAATTTTTTTTCTACTTGTAATTCTACTGGTAATCCATGAGTATCCCAACCAATTTTTCTTAAAACTTGGTACCCTTTCATTGTTTTATATTTGCAAAAAGTATCTTTTAAAAATTTGGCAAGCATGTGATGCAGTCCAGGATGTCCATTGGCAGTTGCTGGTCCATCATAAAAAACCCAATAAGGAGCATTTTCACGATTCATGATGGTTTTCTTTAAAATATTATTGACATTACCCCAACTTTCAAACACTTTTTGTTCTGCTTCATTTACTTTTTGATTTTCTAATAATTTAAAATTTTTCATGACTTTTTCCTTTCTTTTTTCCAATAAAAAAAGATCGTACCAAAGGGCGAAGTGAATCGCGGTACCACCTTTCTTTTTTCTCTTGTTTGATAACGCAGAATCTGCGATAAAGATTTACTATTTTCAATCTTATAGCTCCCAAGTGATCTATATAAAATTTCTCTTATCTATTTTCACCAAATCTAGACTCTCTTGTTAAGATTCATTTTTATATCGTCTTGTTCCTTGCTTTTCTAAATTTATTATAAT
The DNA here is from genome assembly GCA_948469295.1 of uncultured Mycoplasmatota bacterium. Classification (GTDB taxonomy): domain Bacteria; phylum Bacillota_I; class Bacilli_A; order RF39; family UBA660; genus MGBC162267. The sequence continues at coordinate 63 of CAOKLK010000072.1, read as the reverse complement.
TTTTCTTATTTTAATTGTCAATGGTTTCTTATTTGTGTATTGTTCGAGATTTTTGTTTTTGAT
>CAOKLK010000071.1 GCA_948469295.1 uncultured Mycoplasmatota bacterium | reverse complement strand
ATGAGATGATGCCTCCTTCTTAAGTATGTTATTTTAAGCATTTTTCCTTTATTTGTCAAATTGAAGAAGAGGTTTATATGATTTTTCTTTTTTTTGATATAGAGCAATTTCTTTTTTTTGATGAGTTAATAAAACAAAAGATAATTCTAGGTTTAGAAATAATTCGTTCCCATTTTTTACTTTTTTGTATTCTTCTTTACTTAATTCATAGGTTTCATATTTTAGGATATCTTTATAGGTTAATAGTTGAAATTTGTTTTGTTTTATTTCTTCTAAAGTATAAGCATTGGTAAGAAGAAAGTTTCCTTGTTTGGTACGATTTAGCGAAGTCATAGTCCCTATGGACTTACAATCAAGGCAAATATCTTTGATTAAACTTCTAATATAAGTTCCTTTGGAAACATGACAGAATATTTTGGCTTTGTTTTTTTGAAAATCTAGTAATTCTAAGGAAGAGATTTCTACTGTTATTTTGGGAAGATCAACGGATTCATTTTTTCTTGCATATTCGTAAAGCTTTTTGCCTTTTATTTTTTTGGCAGAATAACGCGGTACGGTTTGAATATGAGTTCCGGTCCATTTTTGCAGAGATGCTAATAATTCATCTTGAGTGGGAATGGTTGGATTTTGATTTTCTATTTTTCCTGTAATATCTAAGGTATCTGTTTCAATTCCAAATTCAAATTCTGCAATATATTCTTTTTCATGATTGGTTAAGAGTTCGACAAATTTGGTATAGTTTCCCACACACAAAACCAAAAGTCCTGTTGCCAAGGGGTCTAATGTACCAGTATGCCCAACTTTCTTGGTTTGTAAATTTTTTGAGACAATGTTTACGATATCCCGACTTGTATATCCACTTTCTTTGTTTATTAGTAATATTCCATTCATTTTTCTTCCTCATTTTTTTAAAAAAAGCACTTTTGGTGCTTTATTTTTTTTGTTCTTTCATTTCTTCAATGATTTTTTCAATTCTGCTTCCATATTCAATGGATTCATCATATACAAAACGTAGTTTTGGAGTTTGACGTAAATCCATTTTTTCAGCAACAAATTTTTTGATAAAATCACTGGCTTCGTTCATTTCCAATTCTAATTTTCGATGATCTAGTTCACTTAAACTTGTAAAGTAAACTTTTGCAAAAGATAAGTCTGCTGATATTTCACTTCCAGTAATGGTGATTGTTTTTAATAGTTCATCTGTTGATTCTTCTAATATGATTTCACCGATTGTTTTGACTAATTCACTTTCAATTCTTTTTCGTTTTATGGGATTCAAACTCGTTTCACCTCAACCATTTCATAACATGTTAGAATATCTTTTTCTTTGATGTCGCTATAATTATCTAGAGTAATTCCACATTCAAAGCCTTTTTTCACTTCTTTTACGGTATCTTTTTCTCTTTGAATGGTACTTATTTTTCCTTCATAAATTATAATACCATCTCTTACGACACGAACGTTTGCATTATTTTTCATAATTCCATCGGTTACGTAACATCCAGCTATTTTTCCAACTTTACTAAAGGTAAATATTTTTCTTATTTCAGCACTACCTAGACTCTTTTCTTCAAATTCTGGATCTAACATTCATTTAATGGCTAGTTCCATTTCTTCTACCGCTTTATAAATAATGGTATAAAGTCTAATATCGACATTATATTCTTTGGCAACTTCTTTGGTAATATTTGATGGACTTACGTTAAATCCAATTACGATCGCATTGGAAGCATTGGCTAGAACAACATCACTTTCGGTAATGGTTCCTATACCACTTCTTATGATGGTAACTTTTACTCCATCAACATCAATTTTTTCTAGGGCATTTTTGACTGCTTCTTCGGATCCTCTTACGTCCGCTTTTAATACGACATTAATTTCTTTTTGTCCAGCATTTATCGATGCAAATAAGTCATCTAATGATACTATTGTTTTTTTGGTATTCATTAATTTCTTTTGTTCGAAACGTTTTTCCGCTATTTTTTTTGCTTCCGCTTCGGTTTCAAAAGCCATAAATTTATCTCCAGCACTTGGATTTTCACTAATTCCTGTGATTTCTACTGGTGTAGATGGTCCAGCTTCGACAATGGATACTCCTAAATCATTTTTCATGGTTCGAACTTTTCCAAAAAAGGTTCCAACTACAATAGGATCTCCTAACCGAAGGGTTCCATTTTGAATTAAAAGGGATGCTACTCCACCAATGTTTTTATCCATTTTACTTTCGATTACAGTCCCTACTGCATAACGATTTGGATTCGCACGATAGTTATTTACTTCACTAATTGTACTTATAGTTTCTAGTAATAAGTCAATTCCTTCTCCAGTTACTGCACTAATTGGTACAAATGGATATTCTCCAGACCAAGCTTCTGGGGTAATACCATTTTCACTCATTTCTTGCATGATTCTTTCGATGTTTGCTTCTGGTTTGTCAATTTTATTTACTGCCACTATGATTGGTACGTTTGCAGCTTTCGCATGATCAATTGCTTCTTTGGTTTGTGGCATTACTCCATCATCTGCTGCTACTATGATAATAACAATATCTGTAACACTGGCTCCTCTTGCACGCATTTCTGTAAATGCTGCATGACCTGGTGTATCAATAAATGTAATTTTTGTATCATTGTGATTTACTTGATAAGCTCCAATATGTTGCGTAATTCCGCCAAATTCAGTGTCTACTACTTTACTATTTCTGATGTAATCTAACAATGTGGTTTTTCCATGGTCAACATGTCCCATAATAGTAACTACTGCAGGTCGTAAATTTAAATCTTCTTCTTTATCGCGGATTTCAAATTCTTCAAAATTTGCAACGTTTTGGGTTTCTTCTTTTTTTAATGTTTTTCCATAATAGGTTGTAATGATTTCTGCATTCTCAAAATCAATTGGTTGATTTAATGTTACCATTAATCCTAAATCCATTAGTTTTTTGATAATTTCTGTTCCATTGATATTTAAGTTTTCTGCTAATTCATTTACTGTCATATTTTCTTTGTAAAGAACAATATTTTCATCCATTTCATTTTGTTTTAGTTTTTCTCGATGTTTGTACATTTCTTTTCGTTTGTTGAAATATTCTTCTTTACTTGTTTTTATTTCACTGCGTTTTTTTAGTTTTTGCTTTTTGGTATGCTCTTCCATGTGTTTTAAATTGCTGGATTCCATAATATCTTCTACTAATCCATCAATATTTTCTTCTTCTTCAATAGTGGTATCATTTTCTGTACTGATTAAATTAATCGCAAAATCTAAATTGATGACATCATCATCGGATAGAAAATCATCAGCGTTTTTGGCTTCAATTCCTAAACTTTCACATTTTTTTAATACTTCTGCTACGGATAGATTTACACTATTTGCATATTCTTTTATGGACATATACTTTCCTCGCTTTCTATGTATTTATTAATTTTTCTAACTCTTCATAAATACTATTTGGAATTTCTATTTCTAATGCTTTATTTAATGCTTTTTTCTTTTTTTCTAGTTCAATGGTTTCTTTGGTTAGTTTTATATATGCACCTTTGCCATTTTTTTTCCCTGTCAAATCTATTTCAACAGTCTGTTCTGGTGTTCTAACAATACGAATTAGTTCTTTTTTTTCACATTTTTCTCTTGTAACAACACAAGTTCTCATTGGTATTTTTCTTGGTTTCATTTTTAACACCTATTCTGTTTTATTTCCCTCTTCAGTCACTTGTTGTAATGTTTTTACTTCTATTTTATATTTGGTTAAGCGGCTTGCTAGTTTGATGTTGCTTCCTTTTTTTCCAATGGCCAATGATAATTCATCTTCTCCAACAATTGCTAGTGCTTCTTTTTTCATTGGATCTAAAATGTTTACAATTACTCCTTTGGCTGGAGATAAGGCATTTTTTATAAATTCACTTGCATCTTCATTATAAAGAACTAAATCTATTTTTTCACCATTTAAGTCTTTTAGGATACTTCCAATTCGAGATCCCCTTTCTCCAATACATGCTCCGATTGGATCTACTTTTTCATTGGTAGAGTAAACCGCAACTTTACTACGGATTCCGGCTTCTCTTACGACTGAGTAAAGTTCAATGGTTCCGTCCACAAGTTCTGGTATGGTTGTTTCAAATAAACGTTTCACAAATCCATAATGCTTTCTAGAGCATAGGATAAAGGGTCCTTTGGTTGTTTCTTCTACTTTTGTAATGTACACTTTAATACTGGTTCCCATTGTGACAGTTTCTCCTGGGATCATTTCTGTTTTCGGAAGGATTCCTCTTGTTCTTCCAAGATCAATGTAATAATTTTTGGCATCTTCCATGGCTAGAAGTCCTACCATCATTTCTCCAGTTTTAGATGCAAATTCTTCCATAATACTGGTTCTTTCTGCTTCTCTTATTTTTTGAGTCAAAACTTGTTTCGCAGTTCCAGCGGCCACTCTTCCAAAATCTTTTGGAGTTACTTCTTTTTCGATGGTCTCTCCAATTTCAATATCGGGAACTAGATCTTTGGCATCATCTAAAGTAATTTGAGCATCTAAATTAATTTCAGGAGGAATTTTGACAATATTTCCTTCTTCATCTTCACTTTCACTTCCAAAATCAAGTTCTGGTACTACAACGTAATCAGAAAATACTTTGATATCTCCTGTTTCTTCATTAATTACTACTTTCGCATTTGTTTTGGAATCAAAGTTCTTTTTGTATGCTGTTAAAAGGGCTTGTTCCATTGCTTCTATTACTGTTTGTTTACTAATATTTTTTTCTTCCACAATATGATCTAAGG
>CAOKLK010000070.1 GCA_948469295.1 uncultured Mycoplasmatota bacterium | reverse complement strand
ATAATCTTTTAAAAAATTCACACAATGATAGTTTTTGTTATTCTACAATTAATAAAGATATGTTTAAAATAGATACTATTAAACCTTAATAATGAGATCTTTTATTTATTATTGTCCAAGTAAATAATATATGATTGGAGAAAAAATATGAAAAAATATTTATTTTTAATTATATTGATATTTTGTGTTTTGTTTATTATTAAGTTTGGATGCTTATCTGTTGAGGAATGCATAAATGAAAATATGAATGTAAATATCCCCAAACCATCTAGATACGAAAATCTATTAGACACAGTAGGGAAAGATGCAAGTATATTTGAAATATTATATTACGTGGAAGAAAATGATATAAATCAAGTTATAGCAGAACTAGAAGAAATAGATGCCGATAATCATGATGATATAAGATTAGATTATCTGAAATTATTGTCTAAATATTCTGACTCAGATAAAAAAATAGTAAAAGAAAAATTCAATCATGATACAGAAATTATAAATGGAAATTATTGTTTGTTTTATAATAATAATAATAATAATAATAAAAGTATCTTCTTTTTACTTTATAATAAAAAAACAAATATATTGTATTATATGGTTGTATAAAAGAACAATAAAATCCAAAACAAAAATATATTTTGAAACAGCAAATGATTATCTTAGGGAAGAAGTGTTTGTAGGAGATGGTCTAATATGGACAAGAAAATAAAAAAAATTAGTGAAATAGAAGAAGGGGACACCTTTCTTCTAAAAATCGAAAGTAGTAAAGATAAGAATTTAAATGGTAGATATTTTGTAATAATTTATACAGTAGTTCCCTTTTGGAATAAAGATGAAAGTAAGTATAATTTTCTTATAAAAATAACAAAAGATAAAAAAAAGCCACAGACTAAAAAAGAAATAGAAGAATTGGAATATGTAAAAGTGGGTAGTCTTTATTCATTTGAGAGATTTGCCATGTCTCGAATAGATAAAGACTTGGATAAAGAACTAGAAAAACAATCAAAAATACCATTTGAATTAAATGAATATGGTCTGATAGATACATATGTATATAAAATATATATGGGAAATAAAAGTCCATTTAAATCTTTAGAATACATAGGAAATTTTAGTATTGCCAAACCCAAAAATGAATTCATTCCTTTCCATTGTTTTGCTTCTGGAACTAATGCAGCACACATAAAATATCTAGAAGAAGGTTTAGTATCTTGTTACAATCTGTATAATTTACGCAAATCTGGAAAATATGATTTAAAACAAACAGATAAAATTAAAGAACGAATGATTTTTGAATTTTGTCATGAGTATAAAATGAACAAATACTTAATCGATCGTGAAGATGAAAGTAAAAGAATACCAGAATTAGAATATTTTTTTAGAGAAAGACCAGATGAAAAAAGAAAAGAAAATTCTTTAACTTATGTAGGAGAAGGTAAAGATCCATGCAAAAAGAAAAAATCAAAAAAAGAAGAAGCATAGTTTTAAAAATAAGCTATGCTTTTTAAATTCTTGCAAAATCATATGAATATCTTAATAGCAATAGGAAAAATCAATTAACGAAGTTTAATAATATATCAATTAATATAATGAAATAGAAAATTAAACAACTATTGATACTAAAAATTTAAGTTGGATAACTGTTCAATATCCATATTTATAAAAACATCTTGAATTGTTTCCCAATAAAGAAGTTCATTTAAATTCTGTTTGCAAATTGTAGCTACATTTTGAATACAAATTTCAGTATTAAATTTATCTTTAGAAAACACAAATTGTTTTCATACTATAAGTTACATAACTTTGATTTCTAACATCCTTAAGATTTTCAAATTTATTTAAAAATTCAGGTAAATATTTTTGGATGATATAATATAATTATTTTATTAAATTTTTATATTTTATAAATTCTCTTCGCATTTTTCTATTCATTTATTACAACCTCTTTTATTCTTAATTAAAGAATATCATAGTTTTTATTATTTGTAAGTGACCTTTCTGTCCATTTTTTATTGCGAAGAAATTTTTACTCTTTTTTCCTGTATTATATGTGAAAAATGAGAAAAATAACCTCTTAACATTAGAAATGATAAAAAAATATAAGATATATGATAAGATAAATAAGAGGTGGAATATGGATTTTATTTTAAATAATACTCATAGAAAATATATGGGATTAAAAGAATTAAAAGAGAGTTATGATTTACGAGTTTTAAAGCGTGACAAAGAAGAATATTATATATATTTTGATGGGGATAAAATTGTAAAATTAGTTTACTATGATCTTTTTAAAGATATATTATATTTTAGGGAAGACGATGTAGAATACCAAACTTCCAATAATAGGACAATGATTCTTCCAAAGACATCTCGAGGAAAGGCAAGAAAATTAAATTATTCTACTATCAAAAGTTTAAATGGATATGGAAATTATTTTTTTATTAGCAATCGTTATGCATTTATTGGTAATTATACAACTCAAAAATATTTTTATGAAGAAGATTTTGAACAAGGAAAAATAAAATCTTTAGAGGATGTAAAAGAGTGGTGTGATAAATTTGTTTCAGATTCTACGGAGAAAGATTTAGAAGAGGTAACTAAATTTGCAAATGAAAAAAGAAGTCACATAAAATATCAAGAAGGAGATTATTTTAGAGTGAAATATGGTCGAAATATGTATGGCTATGGAAGAATTTTAATGGATATTCGAAAACAGAGAAAGCTTGGATTACAATATGATTTTGTAATGATGGTTCCACTAATTGTCGAGATGTTTTACCTTCACAACATATATGCGATAATCGTTTCTTTTATGGTGATTATGAAATAATTGGCAATGGACCATTACCTCAAAAAATAAAATATCCAATTATGTATGGAAGAAGTAGATCTGGTATTAACAGGAATGTAATTGTGTTTCAATGTGGAAAAATACATCGTGAAATCGATTATGAAGAAGATATTATGATTTTTAAAGATGGTCATTTTCTGCTAGGGAAAGAAGGATGCTTTTTAAATAGTGGAATAGGATTTAATATTAATGTGAATGAAACCATATTAAAAAAATGTATTCAGGAAAAATCTGATAAAAGTTATTGGGAAAACTATTATGATGAAGGAGATCTACGTTCACCAAAAAATAGAGAATATTTGAAAAAAGTTTTAAAGCAATTTGATTTAGAAGATTTATTGGAAATATATAATAATTCAAAAATATAATAGAAAGGAATCAATCAAATAGATTAATATTTCTATAAGATTGATTATACGAGAAAATTTATGGTATTGAAAAATCGTGTGAAAACATATCGAGAAAAATTAAATATGAAACAGCAAGAATTTGGTGAATTGTGTGGTGTGTCAATGCAAACCATTGGAGCAATTGAAAGGGGGAGTATTCACTCTCTATCAATCTTGCTCTTACGATTGCAAAAAATTGCGGAGTTTCGGTTGAAAAGATATTTTATTTACAAGAGGAAAATGAAAATCAAAAGATAGAATATAAGAAAAACTCAAAAACATGGATTGCGTGGACTTTAGTGCCTTTGTTAGCATTTATAATGGGATTATGCGATGAAATGTTGAAATCAATAGATATAGTAGGATATATTAAAACTTTTGCATTTGCATTCGAAAGAGATATAGCTTTATGGTTATTGATAGTAATAGTAATTTTAATTCCTATTATTTGCATTCCACTCTATAAGAGTGCAAAAAAACAACTTGATTTTTGGATGGAGAAAACGAAGAAGTTTTCAATGCTGCCGACTTAAAACTTTCCATCATTTCAATGATTATAACAATAGTTATAATTATATCTTCTTTCTTATTCATTTCCAATTTTGATTCAGAGAAAATAAATATCCAGAGTTCTATCTTACTTTTAATTATTTTATTTGAAATGATTATTTTTAATAAAAAGACCATAGAATTAATTCTAAGAAAAATAAATCCAGAAAAAAATCTTTCAGCAAATGACTCAATGTTTCAAGCAAAAATATATGAAAGTTTAGATGAAGCAGAAAAAAAGTTAATACACAAGTGCTCATATAAAGTTTTCGTAACTATCAATTACGTTTATATGATAATTGCTCTAATTCTTATGATTTGCCTTCTGGCGTTTAACATTGGATTGTTATCTTTGTTTATTGTTTTTATCATTTGGATTGCTAATTATTGTATATATTTCAAAGAAACGTTAAAGTATTCTAAATCTGGCAAAAAACTAAACTAAAAAATATAAAAGTAGTAAAATTGTTTATGATTTGGTGTTAGTATAGATATATAGACGCGAAAAACTTTAGTAATGGATTTGCTTAATATGAAAGTGGTTGGTTGGAGTTATGGAAGATGAAAAAATTAAAAATCGAGATTTTGATAATGCATATTTTTATGGAGTAATAACCTTTGGGTTTTGTATTTTTCTAATCTGTTTTGTGGCAATTGGTATTTTCTTACCCATAATCAATTCAAGTGGAGAATTTCAAATTCAAAAATTAAGAATAGCTTCAATTTGGATGATAATGTTCATTATAATTTTAAACTATAAAATTAATAATTTTTGTAGAAAATTTAATAAAGAAATAATATCAAAACATTTAAATGAAACAACAAGAGTAAAACCAATTATAACAAAAGCAAAAGTTTTTGCTAAAAATATATTTCAAGAAAAATTAGAAACATTAAACTATAAATCATGGAAAAGATAAGATTTAAATAACCAAATATACATAAAAATTAAAAAAACAAACTTTTTATTAAATATATTAGGTTTATTAAAAGAT
>CAOKLK010000069.1 GCA_948469295.1 uncultured Mycoplasmatota bacterium | reverse complement strand
TAAAGTAAATATTGGTTTAGATATTCCTTTCTATGAAGAAATTAAAACAATAGAAAATCCTGATTCTTACACTACTTTAGTAAATAAATACAATGCAATTCGAGAAGATTATACCCCTAGTGATTTAGTTAGTCTAAGTTTCAATTCCAATTACAAGTTAAGAAAAAAAGCTGCTGAAAGTTACGAAGAATTAACCAGTGCAGCCTTACTAGATCAAGTAATTGTCTATCCATTTAGTGCTTATCGAACCAAAAACTATCAAAATGGATTATATACCAATTATTCCAAAAGAGATGGGGTAAAAGCAGCAGATACATATTCCGCAAGACCGAGACACTCAGAACATGAACTAGGACTTGCTGTAGATATAAGAAGCAAAGAATTAAATGATAATTTAACCGATAATGATTATAAATGGATGTTAGATAATGCCCATAAATTTGGATTTATTGTAAGATATCCAAAAGGTTCTACAAACATCACAGGATACATAGAAGAACCATGGCATCTAAGATATGTTGGAACAGAAGTTGCAAAAGAAATTCACGAAAAAGGAATTACCTTTGATGAATACTATGATCTATACTTAAAAAATCAAGCCCAAAAATCTTGATTTTTAATTTTATTTTAAAACAAATGAATGTTTTAATTCTCCGTTGCCATCAATACTTTTAATACCAGTCTTAAGAAAAATTGTTGGAAAAATACTTGAAACATTACTTGCACTAAAATAATAAATTCGTCCAGTATAATATAAATTGTACACACTCTGTGCACTATCCAGATCAGAAGCTGACATCATGGCCCATTGAGAAACCCCACAATCATGTATTTTACAATCACTAACTTCGTTACTATTCCAAGAAGATAAAACTATATGATAACAAGATTCACGACTCGTAGTAGTTCCTCCACTCGTTGCAGATCCACAATCACTCGAATACATTAATCTTACTTGTACCACCCATGTTGTTCTTAAAACACTATCATTACAATATTCACTACTAATACAAATTTTTCTGGTATGATTACTTCTTTCATAATTATTAAAAAACTACATTCTCAAAATATAAGGATCTTCCCGCTCTCCACTCCCCTTACTTACTTTTACATTTGTCTTTAAATAAAACGATGGAAATATTTGATAAGGTAATCCTACAAAATCTGCCATTAACTTGGAGTCTGGCATTAAAATTCGAGGATCTAAATGGATATTATTTAATTGTAAAACTTCATCTAACAATTGACGTCTTCTAGAGCTTCCAGGAATAACTAAATTGTACTTTTTTAAATCATTTAAAGAATATATAGTGTCTTTAATATTATCGTAAGTTTTTTTTGAACAGGCAAAGCAAGTTTGAAAATCTCCAATAGGAATAACTTCGGTTTCTAATTTTTCAGAATAATTAATATGAGGTAAATAATCAATTAATACATCGATTTTATGTTGCATCAAATACTCATTCAAATTCAAAACGTTATCAGTAAAAAGCTTAATTTTCACATTTGGATATTGCTCATTAAAAGCTAATAAATACCTTAAAAGTTTATTATCAGCAATGTTTCTAGTTGTTCCTATTGTAAGTGTTCCAGTTATTTCGTTTCCCAAATATGAATTATTAAATTGATTATAATTATTAAACATTTCATCTAATTTCTTATAAAGATTTTCCCCATCTAATGTTAATTCAATTCCTTTATTACTACTATTAACTAGCTTTAATTGCAATTCTTCTTCCAAATTTTGAACACTACGACTCAAATTAGATTGAGATACTAAATTATTAGTTGCTGCTTTAGAAAAGCTTTTCTCTGTAGCTACAATATAAAAATCATATAGTAGTGGTAAAATATTTCTTAAATTATTCACAAAATCACCTTTAAACCTAGTTTAATACTATGCGAAAATCGTGAAAAAGTCAATGTTTGCCTAGATTTATATTTTCATAAATATCTTTACTTAAAGGTACATATGGAAATATAAATACTATGATTTATATTTCACCAAATGAAATTATTTTTCATTTTTTTTATTGAAATCATTAATTCCATTTGCTCCTAAACTTACCGTAATAGAGGTTAAAAAATAAAGAATAAGATCCTTAATCTCAAAACTAAACAATGCTAAATGAATACAAATTAATAAAATATAGGATACAAAAAAGCTCCAATATTTCGTTGGAATCTTTTTAATACTATGAATTTCCTTTGTAAATTCAACTACTAAATAAACGATAGACACAAAATTCGTGTATATTAACAAAGACTCCCATGTCAAAAAATCGTTCACAATAAATCACCTCAATTCTGAAATGAAAATTCATTTTTTTTAAAATTATTATCAGAGTGGTTTAATTTGAATAGCATCTATTGTCTTTCCATATATTCCAGCATACCCTTCAGGAGTTTCATCACATTTATAAATCCAGCTTAACCATCTTCCTTCGGTTAAATGAACTCGATAAGCTACTCCTTCTATTTGCACACCATCAATAGAGTGACCAATATTGCCTGCATAATCATTACGATTGATAACCCAAGGTAACCATTCGTTTTTAATTTTGTCATGAACTCGCATTTTGTATCTGTCCAAATATATTCCATCCATACTGCATCCAAAATTTCCTGCATATTCATTTGTCCCTATTCTTACATTAGGATTCCATCCATAACGATTATCGTGACTTTGGTACGTTATAAATGTTGAATTGTTTTCAGTAAATTCTTTCTTTAAGTATGGGATGGATCAATTCTTTGATTATTTTTAAAGATTTCAAAATGCAAATGTCTTCCTGTAGGACCTACAGTATTTCCAGAATTTCCGATAATTGCAATTTGCGTATCTGATGTAACACTTTGACCAATGGAAACACAAACAGAATTCTTTTTTAGATGGGCATATCGACTTTTATATCCGTTTTCATGATCAATATCAACATAATTACCATATGATAACATCCCTGTACTACCAATCATACGATTATATTTATTAACAACAGCTACAACGATTCCACTAGAATGAGCAAATACTTTATTTTCTTCTTCATTTGAACTAAATAACAAATCCACGCCAGTATGATCTTTCCCAGCATATGGATAGGAAATTCTATTGCTTGATCGATTAATAACTCTATCAACCATACGATTTCACCTTATTTCTAAATTTCATTATTTTTACAAAATTATAATTAAAAAAAAGAAAATTAACCATTTCCTTTTAATTCCCTTATATCTTCTTTCATGTTTTTTAAGTCAGCTTCGATACTATAAATCTTTTCCATAACATTATTATATTTGTCAACTTTTTTTTCTAATGCCTCTAAACGATAAATAGTTAATTTTTTATTTTCTTCTTGCCTTTTATTATTTTGATAGCTTGAAAAAAGCGTAGCTACCAAACTTGGTACCACTACGCTAATTCCACTTATCAAGGCAATAATGATATCCGAATTCATTAAATTACCTCTTTTCAATTATTAATATCTTAATATATATTTTTATATTATACTTTTTCAAATAATTATTTTTTTATTTGAATGTTTAAAATATTTCCAAGTATTTTTTTTATACCATTACAACTAGATTCATTCATAAAAATGCGTGGAATGTATACTTTATTATTATCTTTAGCAAGAAAGCACTCTAAAATACTTGTATTCATTAGTTGAGGAACCGTTTTGCTAATATAAGATTGTAACATATCATTAGATGTTTCTAGGTTTACAATCGTTCCTAATTGCAAATATGGTTCTTTCAATTTTTCACTTCTCAATTTGGAAATAATCTTTTTTCTATCTTCTTTAATTTTATTTAATAATTCTCTGTTTAACTCAGAGTTTTCATAAAGAATAAAAATCGTTATATCGTTGCTTATCATTCCAAGGAAGCTATTTTTAACTCTTTTGATATAAATTGGAACATCAAGCTCTATATAATTCCATAATTGATAACCCAATGTCTCGATTTTTTTCTGAAATAATTCATTTTCATGAATATTGGCATCGATGATAATAGGACTTTTACATTTTTTAATAATCTTAATGGTGAATTTTCTCTGATATTTACCAGCTAAATTTGTAAATAGAAAAACCAAAAAAAGAACAAAGACTCCAATACCTACTATTGCAAATCCTAATTCTTGAGTTTGATCTGCTTCATCTAAAACTGCAAATAAAGTAAAGACAGTGATTAAAGAAATAAAAACTAAAACATAAGAAACAACTAATCCATAAAAAATCAAATTATAATAGTTTCTTTTTTTCTTCATAGTATTCACACTTTCTACATTATTAATATATATTCAGATATTGTTTTCCAATTATCCTTCAAAAAATCTACTATTGCACCAGCTATAGTTTCTTGTTGAAACTTATTTGCATAAGCTCCTGTAAAACAAGAGGAAAAATTGGTAGGTTGGAACCAGCCTGGATTTGTCCCAAAACCTAAATATTCTGTTATCTTCGAATTAATGAATATTGATTCAAGGCTAGTCACAGATGTTTTAACTACAATATTTCCCAATGAATCTAATGCATTTGCAATTGTAACTTTCTTATCTTCTTGAACATAACTTTGTATTTCATCTATTGTATTTTGAACAAAATTACCTGCAAAAACACCAACAGTCCGTATTGTTTTACTTCTAGAAACAGCTGTGCCTCCTTGAATTGCACCATTAATCCCAGAGGAAACAGCTTCTGAAACCGTAGTTTTTTTCTTCTGTACAGCATTTGATACCACAGTAGCACATACACTTACAGTTGCACCTACTGCTGCGCACACCAAGAGAAATAACCC
>CAOKLK010000068.1 GCA_948469295.1 uncultured Mycoplasmatota bacterium | reverse complement strand
AACACGAATGAAGAATTAATTAGAATGAATATAAAGCAATCTGATAGATTAATACAATTAAATAAATCAGCAAGACATCAAATGGAAGCATTAAAGAATAATAAGAATATTAAAGAACTAGAAGTGTTACAAGAACAAATAAATATTGATAATAAAATATTAATAGAAAAAAATAAAAATTCATGAAAGGATGAGAAGTATGAAACAACAAAATATATATGATAATAAAGAATTTTTTGAGGGATACCAAAATTTGAGAAAAAATGCTCTTAGTGCAAATGAATTAATTGAAATTCCCCAATTATTTGAATTAATTGGGGATGTTACAAATTTATCAATATTAGATTTAGGTTGTGGTACTGGCAAGCATGATAACAAATTAATTGAAATGGGAGCAAAAAAAGTTGTTGGTATAGATTTATCTAATAATATGATAAACGAAGCAATAAAAAGTACGAATAGTGATAAAATTGAATATAAAGTCATGTCCATGCAAAATATTGATGAATTAGATGAGAAATTTGACTTAGTTATTTCTTCACTTGCTATTCATTATATTGAAGATTATGACAGTTTATGTAAGAAAGTTTATAATGTATTATTAGATGGCGGAAGATTTATTTTTTCATATGGACATCCAATGGATTCTTGTGCAATATTAGATAATTATTCCAATAATTATGTTTTGATAAATAATAAAAAATATTTTTTAATCAGTGATTATAATAATGAAGGTAAAAGAGTAAGTCATTGGTTTGTTGATGGTGTAGAAACATATCACAGAAATATGTCGCATCTAGTTAATGGGCTAATTGATGCAGGGTTTCAATTAGAGCATATGAAAGAATCATGTGCTACTGATGAGATAATTAAATTAAAACCAAAATATGCAGAACAACAAGACCATTCTTATTATGTATATTTTAAATGTAAAAAGTGATTATAATAAATAGTAAAGAAAAAATTTAGTATCATTTATTAAATTTGTGGTCGACATTCGTGTCCAATCAAAAAAATCAGAAGGAGGACAATATGTTTAAATTAGTTTCAAAATACACACCAAATGGGGATCAACCAAAAGCAATTCAAGAATTAGTAAAAGGTATTCAAGATGGAAAGAAAGAACAAGTATTATTAGGAGCTACTGGAACAGGAAAAACGTTTACTATTGCAAATGTAATTAAAGAAGTGAATAAGCCTACTTTAGTTCTTGCTCATAATAAAACGCTTGCTGGTCAATTGTATGCTGAACTTAAGGAATTATTTCCTGATAATCATGTGGAATACTTTGTTTCTTATTATGATTATTATCAACCAGAGGCATATGTACCAAGTAGTGATACCTATATTGAAAAAGATTCCTCAATTAATGATGAGATAGATGAACTTCGACATGCAGCTACTAGTGCTTTAATTAATTATGAAGATGTTATTGTGGTTTCTAGTGTTTCTTGTATTTATGGAATTGGGGAAAAAGAAGAATACCAGAAAAAAATGTTAATTTTAGGTCTTGAAGATAAAGTAAAAAGAAATGATATTATTAATAAATTAATTGATATGACTTATGAACGAAGTGATATTGATTTTCATCGAGGTACGTTTCGAGTTCGTGGAGATATTATTGATATCATTCCAGTTAATGAGCATGCTTATGGAATACGTATTGAACTTTTTGGAGATGTTGTGGACCGAATTTGTACGTTTGATCCTGTCACTGGAGCAATTGTATCGCAAAAGAAAAGTATTACCATTTCTCCTGCGAGTCATTTTGTTACTAGTGATGAAAAAATGCAAGAAGCAATTCATCGTATCGAAGAGGAATTGAAAGTACGTTTAGAAGATTTAAAGAGTCAAAATAAATTATTAGAAGAACAACGCTTGCGAGAAAGAACTAATTATGATTTGGAAATGCTAAAAGAAACTGGTTTTTGTAGTGGTGTAGAAAACTATTCTAGACACTTGGCGTTACGTGAAGAAGGAGAAACACCAACTTGTTTGATTGATTTTTTTCCTAACGATTTTTTACTAGTAGTAGATGAATCGCATGTTACACTTCCTCAAGTACGTGGAATGTATAATGGGGACCGCATGCGGAAACAAACGCTTGTTGATTATGGATTTCGTCTTCCTAGTGCATTGGATAATCGTCCACTTAAATTTGATGAATTTGAAAATAAGATCCATCAAGCTATTTATGTCTCAGCAACTCCAGGAGATTATGAAAGTGAAAAAGTTGATCATATTTTTGTGGAACAAGTAATTCGACCTACAGGTCTTTTGGATCCTACTATAGAAATTAAACCTAGTGAAGGACAAATTGATGATATTATCCATGAAATAAATTTACGAAAAGAAAGAAATGAACGAGTGTTAATTACCACTCTTACGATACGAATGAGTGAAGAGTTAACGAACTACTTAAAAGAAATGAATATTAAAGTGGCATATTTACATAATGAGGTAAAGACCTTGGAACGTTTGAAAATTATTCAAGAGTTGCGTAAAGGAGTTTATGATTGTGTCGTTGGTATTAATTTACTTCGTGAAGGGATTGATATTCCAGAAGTAAGTTTAATTTGTATTTTGGATGCCGATAAGCAAGGATTTTTACGTAGTAGTCGTAGTTTAATTCAAACCATTGGACGATGTGCCAGAAATTCTAATGGGCATGTTATAATGTACGCGGATCAAATGTCAGAAGCGATGCAAATTGCAATTGATGAAACGAAACGAAGAAGAAATATTCAAGAAAAGTATAATGTAGAACATGGTATTACGCCAAAAACGATTATAAAAGATATCAAAGAAATTGTTACCAACGAAGTAAAAACAAATAAAAAATCACCAAAAATGAGCAAAAAAGAACAAATGGATATGATATCAAGAATTGAAGAAGAAATGAAACAAGCTGCAAAAAATCTAGATTTTGAACGAGCTATGGAATTGAGAGATATATTATTTGAAATAAAAAGCAACCAAAATTAAATGGTTGCTTCTCTTTTTCTTTGTTCCCTATAATCATTATTGTACTGCAATGCCATAGCATTCTTGTGAGTAAATGCTTCCATCTCCATATCCATTTTTTGGATCAATTGTTGATGATTAATTCTTTGATAAGAAGATGGATCAAGATTTGGTAATTTACATGTATAAAAATAAATAATTCTTTGTTTTACAAATCTCCACAATACCATTGGATTTAATTCAAAAAATGCAAAACTATCATACAAAGGAATATTCTCCCGAAGACCAATATTTTGAAAAATACTATCATGAATTTCTACAGGGAAACTAGATACAGCAAATGTAAAAATTTTAATAATCTTCGAAATAGATAAGGTTTGTAAATCTCCAACTAAATATCCTCCAATAATTCCATCCAAATAAACCATCCACTCATCAATATTCATCAAATAATGTAGTACATAATCTGGATATACAGAAAATTCTTCCAGTGTAAATTGATACTTCCAAGAATATATCATACTAAACGTCGGAATAAAATGTTGTGTATCCTGATTTGCAAATTCAATATAACGAAAAAATAATGGAAAAATATCTTTTCTATTAAAATAACAATACTCCGCAAAATCTCCAAGAGATGGACATTGTAGAAAATCGGTAATAATGTCCGAAGCTTGAGTCCAAGGTTTATCAGAATTAAAATAATATTGTTCAAAATTATAAATAAAATAATCCATAAATCCAACTTCTATAAATCTATCAAAATATAAAGAATCCATATCATTTTTCATAATATCTTCTTTATGCATTAAAATTTCATTTCTTAATTGTGGTAATGAATATTTTATTTCTTTCATTAAAAACCCCTCCAAACACAATTTAAAATTATAACTCAATAAAATCAAAAAGTAAACTATTATTTTTTAAAATTGTATGCTATACTAAAAAACACGAAAAGAGGTTTATAAATGGAAACAACATATATCTTCGGTCATAAAAATCCAGATACAGATAGTGTTTGTGCAAGTATATGCTTGTCTTACTTAAAAAATCAGCAAGGAAAAAATACCGAACCAAGAGTATTAGGACATATTAATAGAGAAAGTAAATTCGTTTTAGATTATTTTCATGTAAAAGAACCAGTTTACCTAAATAATGTGAAAGTGCAATTAAAAAATATTTCTTACAATCAAGACTTTCATGTCATAGAAACAACATCGATCATGGATGCTATGAAATGTATGCAAGAAAAAGGAGCAACTGCAGTTCCAATCACCAATAAAGATCAGGAATTAATTGGGTTTGTCACCTTAAAAGAAATCGCAATGTCCTTTGTTGAAGGAATCAATAAAACTTTAAATACATCATATCAAAATTTATTAAATACCTTAAATGGAACAGAAATTCTTCGATATGATGAAGAGATTTCAGGTCATATTTTAATCGGAGGTTATCAAAGCCAAACTGTAATGGACGAAGTGGAAGTAAGTAGCGATAATATTTTAATTATCGGAGATCGTTATAAAGTGTTAGATTATGCCATTACCAAAAAAGTCAAATTAATTATATTGACAGGAAAACATCATCTTCCAGAAGATCTATTAGAAAAAGCCAAACAAAACAAAGTAAATATCATGGTAACAGAGAAAGATACATTTGCAACAGGAAGTTCCATTTCCTTTAGCAATTATATCCAAACAATGGTAGTAAATAAAACCCCAGTTACATGTGGGGAAGGAGATTATCGTACAGAATTCATTGAATTAGCAAACAAAATTGGTCATACCAACTATCCAATTATAAATAAAAAGAATGAATGCTTAGGATTAATTAAAGTAACCGATGTCGACAAATATGCCAAA
>CAOKLK010000067.1 GCA_948469295.1 uncultured Mycoplasmatota bacterium | reverse complement strand
CATAATCGAAATGGCGAATTTGAACAATTAAAAAATTTATCGGAAACGATGGATACTAAAATTTATTCTGATTTGTTAAAAGAAAAGGAATTGAGAAAGAATACTCGTGAACTTAATTTTCCTGTTAAAACCATTATGTATTTGCCAAATTATGAGGATGTAGAGGAAGAAGATTTTGTTGTGACTTCCAAAAAGGAATTGAAAGAATATATCATGCAAACAGAGTTAGAAGAACCATTGGAAATAGAATTTGCAGAAAAAATTATTGCTGTATTGGAATCTACTAATGTTACAATTCTTCCTAAAAATAGAAGTCTTAGTTTTCATGATACTAATTCGAAAGCTTATGTTTTAAAGGAAGTAGAAGCCCAAATGGCTCGTTTTGATGATGGGCAAAGAAGAGCAACGGGGAATATTATCTCTGGGGCCCAAAGAATTCGAGGGCTTGCGGGAAGTGGAAAAACTATTATTCTTTGTTTAAAAGCAGCTAATTTGTTAGTTCGTTTTCCAGATGCAAAAATTTTATATACTTTTTATACGAAAAGCTTGTACGATTACATTATTAATTTAATATCTAGATTTTATCGTAATTTAACAGATGGAGAATTGCCAGATTTTGAAAATCATATGTTTGTTATGCATGCTTGGGGTGGTTTTAATGTTCCTGGAGTTTATTTTTCTGCCTGTGAAGCGAATCAAGTTCCATTTATTAATTATAGTAGTGCTTATCAAAAAAATCCTAATCAACCATTTGATTATGCTTGCCAAGATTTTATATCTCAAACGAAATATCAGTCTGTAAAATTATTTGATTATGTTTTGATTGATGAGGGACAGGATTTTGAACCGTCTTTTTATCAACTATGTAATTCAATTGTTAAAGATCAACATTTGGTTTGGGCTTATGATGAGTTACAAAATATTTTTGATATTCATATACAAGATGTTACTCATACATTTCAAAATGACTTTTCTAAAGGATTTGATTTAACTGAATTTGGAGAGAATAGTGATATTGTTTTAACAAAAAGTTATCGAAATATTGAACCTATTTTAATGTGGGCAGTTTGTGCTGGATTTGGAATTTATAATGAACATTTAATTCAATCCTTAGAAAATAACAGTCATTGGGAAGATTTAGGATTTCAAGTATTGGAAGGAAATTGTGAAAAAATTGAAAATGTGTTAATTTGTAGAGGGAAAAATAATTCTCCATTAAAAATTCCAGATACTTATGAAAAGAAAGATTTTATTGAATATTATTCGTTTGAAAATTATATTTTGGAATGTAAAGCAGTATCGAAAATGATTGAGCAAGCAATTTTTGAAGAAGGTTTGTTACCTGAAGATATTGTTGTTATTTGTTTAGATGATCGTAATGCAAAAAGTTATTTTGATTCTATTAGTGAAAAATTAGCTACTTCTAATATTTCTACTTATAATTTACTTACGAAAAATTATATTAAAGGATTTCAGATTAAAGATGCTGTTACTTTAACTACTGTTTATAAAGCAAAAGGGAATGAAGCTGCAATGGTTTTTGTTATTGGATGTGATGCAGTAGAAGAAAAGAAAGATTATCGAAATATGAGAAATTGTCTATTTACTGCTTTTACAAGAGCAAAATTATGGCTTCGTATGACTGGAGTAAATATTTTAGAAGATAGTCTTATTCAAGAATATCATTCCTTAGTAGAACATAATTATCAATTGAAATTTTTAAATAAACCAAACAATGTCTTAGATCGTGATTTTAAAGAAAATACGAAACGAGTAAATGATGAAGATATATATGCTTTAGAAAAGTTATTGAAGGAAAGAAATATTTCATTTGATAGTTTGTCTTCTGCATATCAATCAAGAAAGAGATAATTATGAATATTGGAAAGTATAAAAATAGTATTTATGAATCTCTTTCTCTTTTGCGGTCTTTTGAATTATTAGGAGACGTTAATTATCATTATTTGAATTGTTTAGAAGCTTCGAAGTTTTTATCAAGTAAAGCTATTCAAAAGCAAAATAATTATTATGAGTATTATCGTTTTTTGGTGGAAGAAGGATTGTATGATTTTAATTTGATAGATAATTCAATTTTTCAATTTTCATTTGATCATGGCATTCTTCGCTATGCTTTTTATCCTAATGTAGATGCAGTTTCTTATGAAGAGTTTTTAATACAATTGGATTTAAATTATCAAGAGGTTGGTGAAACTTTTCGTGAGGATTATGATATTTTTTTGATGCAAGAAACCAATTCTTTACAAAGGGTTTGTGTGCGATATGATTATAGTGTTCTAGAATATAAAGAAGCTTGTCATTCTGTTTCACATTTGCATTTTGGGAGTGAAAAAACATTACGAATTGATTCGGCAATTGTTTTTACGCCGATGATGTTTGTTTTGTTTGTATTAAAAAATTATTATTATAAAGTATGGGAAAAGAATTATCTAAATCATCCAGCATTACTGGAATATAAAAAAGTTTGTGAAAAAATAGATGAAGAATATTTTACTATGAATGATGAAAAATTTTTATATATGAAATAGTGGTGAAACATATGGCTTTGGTAACTATAGAGAAAATGGATTCTATGGGAAGAGGAATTGGATATTTGGATGGAAAGATTATTTTTATTCCTAAAACTACAGTTGGAGATATTTGTGAAATTTCTATTGTTAAAGAAAAGAAAAATTGTATGGAAGGAAAGTTATTACGTATTGTAACTCCTGGGAAATTAAGAGTAGTACCTAAATGTCCTTATTTTTCTTTGTGTGGAGGGTGTGATTTACAACATATTACTTATGAAGAAAGTATTTTATGGAAGAAGAATATGTTAGAAGATTTATTTCAGAGATCTCATTTGTGGAATCAAGAAATTGAAATTGAACAGTCTTCTTGTTATTTTTACCGAAATAAGATATCTTTAAAAGTAGTTTCTGGAAAGATTGGCTTTTTTTCTTATGATAGTCATCAATTAGTAGAAATTTCGAAATGTATGATTTCGCATCCTATCATAAATGAGGTTTTAAAAGATTTTTCCTTGTATTCTTTTTTGAATGGCGAGATTGTAATACGGGTGAATTATAATGATGAGGTTTTGATGAATTTTATTACCAAGGAAGTTATTCATATTCAAGAATCTTTTTTTTCAAGGCATAAAGTGGTTGGTATTTGTATTAATGGAAAATGTATTTATGGAAATTCTTATTTTTTTGAACGTGTAAATGGTGTGTTATATCAGGTATCCTTTGATTCTTTTTTTCAAGTGAATTCTTTTATTTCTAAAAAATTATTTTTGGAAGTTCGTTCATTATTACAAGATAAAAAAAATATTTTGGATTTATATTGTGGAGTAGGAACTTTAGGATTACAAATTCCAAACGCTTCCATTACTGGAATTGAAGTTGTTCAAAATGCTATTTTAAATGCAATCAAAAATGCCAGTTTAAATCATCGAGAAAATTGTTTTTATCATTTGGGTGATGTGTCTTCTATTGTTTCTAAATTACCATCTTTGTGTGATGCGGTTATTGTGGATCCTCCAAGAAGTGGAATTACTAAAAATACAATTCATTTTTTAATGTCTATGAAAGTATCGACAATTGTATATATTTCATGTAATCCATCTACTTTGGTTCGAGATTTAAAAAATTTTATATCTGATTATAATATATCATTGTTAAAAGCTTTTGATATGTTTCCTTATACGAAACACGTTGAATGTGTATGCGTGTTAAATAGACGATAAATCCCTTATAAATAAAGGAAAAATCAATTATTCAGTTGGGGTCAAAAAATGGTAAAAAATGAGTGAATTATTGATATTTTTACTAATTTTTGAAAAAATATTGTGGAGGTTGTATGTGGAGAATATGTTTCATCATACCACCCTAACTGGTATGTGTTGACTAGTTGAATAAATAAAAATATTTAAAAATAAGGAGAATTAAAAAATGATAAAAGATGATATAAATATAATAAAATTATTTTTTAAATCGATCCCAACAAATAAAAAAAATTTAGTTTTAATTTTTTCATGTTTAATAATATGCGGTATAATTTCTTTAGTTATTCCAGTATGCATATCAGAAATTATAAATAGTTTAACAAGACCAGATTCACAAAATTCATATAAATTTATTGCAATAGCATTTGGATTGGAATTCATATATTTTATATTCTCGTTCATAAATAAAAAAATATATATTAGAAATTACAATTACTATTTTAAAAGAATTCAAAATATTATACTTAATAGTATTTTAAGATATAACGAAAATGAAATTAACAAATTATCTAAAGGAAAGCTAAATAATATTATTAGTAATGATGTTGGCAATTTATCAATGTTAACTGAACAAATCTGTGAACTAATAATAGGACTAGTTAAGATGATGATTATTTTTATCATTTGTTTGAAGTTTAATATTATTATGGGTGTATTAATGATTGCTTTTGATATAACACATATTAAGATATTGGATTATTATAATAAAAATATAACTAATTGTGAAAATTTAATTTATCAGTCAAAAGACAAAATTAATGATCTTTTTGGTGAAATAGTAGATGGTAGCAAAGAAATAAAATCATATCATTTAACTAAAAAAGTGAACTCAATATTAAATGCTAGACTAATAGAACACGAAAATAACTTTTTCTTAAAGTGGCAATATTTAATAATGAATTTTACTTTCTTTCCATTTTTATTAGAAGTTTTTAAATATCTTTTGTATTTTTGCCTAGTATATAACGTCTTAAATAATAAAATTTCTATTGGTACATTGGTATTGATAATTAGTTACTATGAATCAGTTTTATCATATAGTGAAACATTTTTATTTAATACTAAAGAATTAAG
>CAOKLK010000066.1 GCA_948469295.1 uncultured Mycoplasmatota bacterium | reverse complement strand
ACTTTCTTTTTTCTGTATCTTCTAGAACAGTAGAAACTTGTTTAGAAATATAATTATTGATTGTCACAACTTTATTGACCACTTCATCCGTAGTTGGATCACTAATACTCATTACTTTCGCAATTTCCCCGATCGTAGAAGAAACCACTTTCATAATATCAGCACTACTACTAACCAATTGTTTTGTAGAAAAATACACTACATATCTTGGTTCATCATAAGGAAAAAAACCAGCAAAACTTTTAATATAATCATATTCTCCAGACAAATAACCACCTTTTGGAGATGGAATCTGAGCTGTTCCAGTTTTTCCAGCAATCAACACATTACTTGGAGCATATCCTTTATTATAAGAAAATCCATTATAAATTACATCATACATCATTTTTTTCATTTTCGAAACAGTAGTTGCACTCGCAACTCTTCCCACTTCTTCACGTGTACCATGAAACATTTCCTCCCCATTAGAATTCACAATTCGATCCACAATATAAGGTTTAATCATGACTCCATCATTAACCAAAACAGATAAAGCCTGTAACATTTGCACCGGTGTAATCGTCATTCCTTGACCAAAACTGGCATTAGCAAGTTCACTTTCATAATTAAAATTTAAAACTCCTGTACTCTCTGTTGGTAAAGTAATTCCTGTTTTTGCACCAAATCCACACTTTTCATAAAAATCCTTTAACTTTCCCACACCTAAAGATAATGCTAAATTAGTTGCAGCAACATTAGAAGAATAAGAAAAACCAGTATCATAACTAATCATACCCCATCCAGCATTATTAAAATCATTAATTCGAGTTCCATCTTTCAAAATAGTATGACCTGATTGAAACAGTTCGTCTCCTTTATAAATTCCTTCTTCAATCGCAGCCATAAACGAAAAAATCTTCATTGTCGACCCTGGCTCATATTGATAACTTGTCAAAGGATTTAAATAACTATTAATTCCTACCAAAGTATTCAAATCAAAATTAGGAACAGTAGCACTTCCCACAACGGCCCCTGTCTTTGCATCCATTACAGCAAACTGAGCCAATTCCAAACTATGTTCATTTTTCAATTTCGTTAATACATTTTCTAAAATAAGCTGTACATTATTATCAATAGTTAAATAAATATCCGACCCACGTACCGCATCTTGGGTAATTTGAGTATTTGGCATTGGATATCCTTTTCCATCTTGTTGATATTCCGTATAACCATCTGTTCCCTTTAAAATATCATCATAATAAGATTCTACTCCCATTTGACCTTTAATTTCTCCACTCTCATCACTTCTAGCATATCCAATCAAATAAGAAGCATAACTCTTATTTTTATAAAAACGTTTATTACTTGAAATAAAACTAATTCCTGGAAGTTCCAAAGCTTCTATTTGTTTTTTCGTATCCTCTGTAATACCTCTTCCTCCAGGACCCAATTCAACCTGATAAAGTTCTTGATTCAATAACTTCAAAATACTTTCTTCACTCATATGAATAATTGATGATAATGCTTTCGCAGTCCCCTCTTTATCAACTACATGTTCTGGACGATTCTCATTTTTCGTCCGACTAGAAGATAAATAAGCAATAACCGTATAAGATTTTACATTCTTGGCCAGTTCATCCCCATTTACATCAAAAATAGAACCACGTGAAGCATACAAAGTTTGACGAGTAGTATTTCGATTATTAGCAAATTCAGTCAATTGAATACCATCAACTTGTTCACTTAAAACCACATAAGAAAGCTTCACAATAATACACAAAAAGAAAAAAGAAAACACAAGTAACGTGATCTTTAAATTAATATTCATAACGATTTTACGATTTGTTTTCTTATCTTTCTTCATAATCATAACCCTATTCTGTGATTACTTTAATATTCTCATTATTATAACTTAATCCTTTTTCATTTGCAACTTGTTGAATCTTATCCAAACTAGCCAGTTCATCAATTTGCATACTTAAAGATTCATTCAAATCTTCTTGCTCTTCAATAATAGCCTTCATTTGTTCTACTTCTATATTACTTTCGGATAACAAGGCTTTTGTAAGAACCGTACAAATTGGCATAGCAGCAATAAATAAAAAGATAAAAACATAAAGAATTTTTTCTCCACGCAATACTTGAATTTTTTTTCGTTTTTTCATGATTTTTTTTCCCTTTCTATTACTCTTAATTTTGCACTTTTACTCCGACTATTTTCATCTAACTCTTCTTTAGAAGGTAAAACAGGTTTTCGAACTACCAACGAAAAATCACACTGATACTCTTTTGGTATATCAGGAATCCCTTTCACCATTTCATCTACAGTAGAATACTTTTTAAAAACATTTTTCACAATTCGATCTTCCAAAGAATGAAACGATATAACACACATTCTCCCAGAAACTTTTAACAAAGAAAGTGCATCTGGTAAAACTTTTTCTAAATCCGTAAGTTCTTCATTTACACAAATACGAATGGCTTGAAAAATATTCCGTTCTGGATGATGCTTATAAAAATAATTTGCACCTACAGCTGCTTCAATAATTTTAACTAATTCCAAAGTTCTCGTAATTTCCTTTTCATTTCGTCGTTCCACAATTTTTTTTTCAATAACTTTACTCATTCGTTCTTCTCCATATTGAAAAAAAATCTGAACCAACTCTTCGAAAGAATATTGATTCACAACCACCTGGGCATTCAAAGAACTTCTCTGATCCATTCGCATATCCAAGATCTCATCTCTCATAAAAGAAAAACCTCGAGTGGAAGAATCAATTTGAGGACTTGAAACCCCTAAATCAAATAAAATACCATCCACTTCCATAACTCCACGTTGTTCCAATTCCTCTTTCATATGAACAAAATCACTATGAATAATTTCAAAATTAGAAGAAATGCTCTCTAATGTTTGAACTGAGGATTGAATTGCATCTTCATCCCGATCAAAAGCATATAAAAAGCCATTTGGAATTTGTTTCAAAATTTCCTTAGAATGTCCTGCATATCCAAGGGTTGCATCCACATAAATTCCATCTTCTTTCAAATTTAAATATTGAAGTACTTCTTTTTTTAAAACGGAATAATGTTTCATAAATTCACATCCATAAATAAATTCTCAGCAATATCTGATAAATTTTCTTCTGCATTTTGTAATACTTTTTCCCAATCACTTTGATTCCATATTTCAATACGGTCGTTCGCGCCGATTATCACACATTCTCGAGATAAACCGGCATAACGAACAAGTGGGGAGGTTATGCAAGTTCTCCCTTGTTGATCGAACTCGCAGAAAGTAGCACCAGAGAAGAAAGAACGGATAAATGTTCTGGCATCTTTTTTTGTAAAAGGTAGAGTATTTAATTTGCTTACAAGATGATCAAAATCTTCTAAAGTATAAACATATAAGCATTTTTCTAGACCACGAGCAATAATAAATTTATCCTTAAGCATAGTTCGAAACTTAGAAGGCATTACAATGCGGCCTTTTTCATCAATATTATGATGAAATTCACCTAAGAACATCCTACTCCCCCACTTTCTACCACCATGTACCACTATCTACCACTATACTACCCCATTTCCAATAAAATGTAAAGTATTTTAAAGATTCATTTCTTAAAAAATGTCAAATCCAAAGAAAAAAGAATACGCTATTTATTTCGTATTCTATAAAAGAAAATTTATTCCATAATCAGTTGATAAGGGGTATCCTTCATTCCATTCCCACCATATTTTTTAACACTTGTTTTTAAATAAATAGTAGGTTTTAATTCATAACTATAATTTGCATTAGCACTATTAATATGTCCAACATCATCTAAACTAAACACCAAACTGCTATAAGTATCATAAGCCCGAGAAGTTATGGTCCAACAATTCATATCCTTTTGATACAGCCAATCATTATCTCTACAATCGCTCAAATCACTACGAAACCAATTATTCAAACTCGCATGTAAACAAGTTTCTCGATTCGTACTACTTCCTCCACTCGTTGCATATCCATAATCACTTGGATACATTAAGCCTACTTGCCCAACCCACGTAGTCGTTCTGGTAACAGTATCATTACAATATATTCCACTATTACAAATATGTCCAACATTTTTGCTTCTTTCCTGATTATAAAATTCAACAGTATGAATATTATTATCTATATAAATAACCCCATCATTACTCCCAAGATTCCATGTTACAGTATCTATCATTTTTTTTCCTTCATCTGTAAGTCCAATATTACGAAAATCACAAGCCTCAGTTGCATCACCTTGCCCATTATAACAAGTCCCACTACTTCGATTATAATAAGCTCCATAATTGAATAAATGCATAGTCTTAGAAGTACTCCATTCATTGACACCTCCGCCATTATTTATACTAGTATCACTACTATCCCAAGAATAAGCTCCAATTCCTTCATTTCGAATTAATTTAATGCGTGACCCCTCTGGAGTATTCACTAGACCTATAATCCGCCATAACTCATGATTAAACTCTACATAATTATTCGGTGCCATTCCTCCATATCGAAATTCCGTTTGTTTAAATTGCTCAATTATAGTTTCATCATTCGTATAAGTAATATCAGCATCCCCATGACTCACTTCATATAACCCATCCCCACTTGTTACAACAGGAAGACTTTTTATAACATCAATGAATAACGGTTTCAGCGGTCCAAAATTAATCTTACATTTTGTTCGAGTATCTGTTAAATTTTGAATTCTTGGTCCCCATTCTTCATAATCCCAAACACCAGTAGCACCTTTATCACATAAAATTGTCACATCATAATCTTGACCATCTGGTATCGTTTCAATATTTACTTTCTTTCCTTCCGTATCTTCTAACAAAAATGAAAACATCACATCATAATTCTGATCTGGAACCTTCCCCTTTATAACATCAAATTCCTTTTGTTCTTCATAAAATGCAAAACTTC
>CAOKLK010000065.1 GCA_948469295.1 uncultured Mycoplasmatota bacterium | reverse complement strand
AAGCGATAAAGTAAAAGTAGAAGTTACAATTCATGAAAAAGTAGAACAAGAAGCAGCATTCTTATATCAAAAGAAAACATTAGAATGGACATTAGATGATTATTATCAAAAATATCCAAAACCCACCAATGATATAAGTCAAACTAAAACAGCAGAGTTTTATTTAGATGCAACAAATAAATACAAGGATTTTGAAACTTGGATTAAAAAATATGTAGCAACAATATCTCCAGAGTACACAAGTAAATATACATCTATCGTATTAGAATACATTAATCAAGTATATAAAACCGACGCAGATATCATTAATGATAAATTATCATTACCAGGAATAAAAATGACCAAAGATAGTGATAAAGTAACAATAACCTTAAACGATAATCTAATTGGATATGCAAGAACAGCAGATAATAGTACGAAGAGAAAAGGATATATTTATGTTTCAGCAACAGATGATGATATGACAAATAAAGAGCAAAATCTGGAAACAGCGTTTGAGGCATACTTAGATTCCTATTCAAGATCTAGTGCAGATAAACAAGTGATCATTGATTATGTAAAAAGTTTTGATCCAAACGGAATATCTTATGTAATTCTTCCAAAAAATAATAATTATAATACAATTCCTGGAATTACATATTATCCAAAAGAAGTGCAACCATATGGAGAAGAAAAATTATTGATTTTAGATCCAAATTTAATAGATTATGCTTATGCAAAAGTGAAAAAGCAAATACGAATTGAAACCGGAAAATCAATTACAACTGTTTTACCAGATGGTACAGAAACTACTATTTATATTGATGAAATGATGCAATATAGTTTCAAAGAAGTTTTAACTACAGTATATGGAAATATCATTTCTGAAAACACTTTACTAGAAATTAAAAATAATAAAGATATCACATCAGCTGTAAGTCAAAATAATAAAGTTTCAAAAACATTTAATGATTATTTCTTAGTATATGATGAAACAAATGGCTACAATCTGTTAATAAAGATTTATGCAAAAGAAACCGAACCATATACATTTGTAACTGTCGAAAAAGTTGAAAATAATGAAAATATTGAAATAACTTTTGTAGATAAAAAACCAACCACAGAAATTACTACAACTGGTCTTACAAAAGCTGAAATTGAAACCATTATTAATCAAATGTCATTACCTAATACAACTACGATAACGATCAGTGATATTGCAGGCGAAGATCCAACAAAAATAAAACAAAACATTAAGATTACCAATGGAAAAATTGAAGAAATATTGGCTATTCTAACAAAATTAAATGAAGCAATAGAAAATAAAAATTCAAATATTACAGACGAAGATCCAGAAATCGAAGAATCAGTAACACCAGAAATGACAGAAAAACCTTCTGAAACCACAGAGTCTGAGACTGTAATTAAAAAAGAAGATTCTATTAAACTTCCAACAGAAGAAAAAATTAATAGTACAGACATAGAACCTACAAAGGAAACTATAAACGAAACAGAAAAAGTAATCTTAAAACCAGATAAGGAAGAAAAAGAAAAGATCGTTTTAAAGCCAGATAATATCGAAACAGAAACTAAAACAGATGGTAGTGTAGACGAAGAACTTATCAAAGAAGAAGAAAAATAATTCTTCTTTTTTGTGTTCATAAATACAAAATTGATTTTTTTATTAATGAAAAATATGAAATTGCTGTGATTGGAATCAGCTATGTGTATTAGAGTTTAACGTTTACGCAGGATAAAAATAATGTTGTGATGACAGAGTCTTTGAAATAGAATTTATTGAGGGAAATGCAATTAATCTTTCCAAAGCACATCTAGTGAGCGATACTGTGGAAAGAAATTACTTGATCAATATTTAAAACAAATCTAATAGAGAGTAATGTATCAAAGATTACTAGTAAATTAGAAAGTAGTATTTAATATGGTTTTGTTTTTTTTCAAAACTTAAAAGAAATAGAAAATTTTAATTTTTTAGATACGAGTGAGTTGACGAAAATATTAAAAATTATATTCTAAATGATGTGCTAGGAAATACATCAAGACCTAGTGGTTGGAATAATTCAAACTTTGAAATTTTATAACAAATACCAAAATGCATTTGTTTTTTCATAAAACAAAACATAAAGATTGAATTTAATAAGATTATTTGCTAAAATAAAATGGTAGAATATAGGAGGGTAATCGAAATGGGACTAAGTAAACTCAAAAAAATATTTACAGACGAAGAAGAAGACACATTAATCGGAACCGAAGATGATTATTATGAAATCAGTGAAGATGAAGCATTAAAAGAAGCAGACAAAACTGGAAATAAAATGATTCTTCTAGAACCAAGAGCTTATTCGGAATCTCAACAAATTGCCGATCATTTAAAAAATCGAAATAGTGTTGTAGTTAATTTAAAAAGGGTAACTAGTGATCAAGCAAAAAGAATTATTGACTTTTTATCAGGATGCATTTATTCTATTGGTGGAAAGATGCAGAAAATTGGGGTTGGAATATATCTTTGTACTCCAAAAAACGTTAATATTCAAGGTAAAATTAGCGACGACGCTGAGAAACAAAAAGATGTTGATGATGAAATAGAATGGTAAAATGATTCAAAGATAATGAATCGAGGTGAAGCATGAAAAAGTTTAGTATGAGTTTAAATGGATATAACAAAAAAGAAGTAAATGATTTCGTAAAAGATGTTACAAATGAATACGAAAACATGTTAAATAATTTAAAAGCTAGAGATCTAGAAATTGAAAATTTAAAACAAAAAATTATCCAATACCAAAATATGGAAACTACATTAAACCGTGCTTTGCTTATTGCTGAAGATGCAGGAAGTCAAATTAAAAAAATGGCAAGAGACGAATCGAAAGGAATCGTCGAAGATGCAAAAAGAAATGCTTCTAGAATTGTAAATGAAGCATTAATTCGAGCAACAAAATTAGAGGAAGATGCCGAAAATCTAAAACGAAGAATTATTGTATTCAAAAAGAAATTTCGACAAGCAATCGAACTAGAATTAGAAAACTTAGACGATATAAACGAAGACTATTAATCTTTGTTTTTTTCTTTAGAAAATATGTTATAATAAAAAGACAGGAGTGGTTTTTATGAAAGAAATTATTTTAACGAATGCAAAAGATTTTCATCAATTAGAAGAGTTAAAAGGGAAAGAATATATTATTATAATCCTCTCAAAAAAATTAAATCTCCAAAAAATAGAAGCCATTAATTTAAAAAACTTCAAAGGAACAATCGAAATAAAATTAGAAGATCCAAAAACAAAACTTCAACTAAATGTTATAACAACAAATCCTAAAAAAACATATTTATTCTTTTATGCAACAACAAAAGTAACATTATTAAATCATGCTGGTAATAAAGTTTCTTATAATTATATAAAAGAGCAAGAATTTGATAAAGAATCAAGCATTTATAATCTAATTCAACATTCTGATGCGATAGAAATGGAACAAAATCTTGTTTTAAATACACTTCTTCCAAATTTAAGTAAACTTCCAATTAATGGCAATGGTTATTGCATTTATGCAACCAAACACATAATAAATATTCTAAAACAAAACAAAAACTGTCAAAACGTTTCGTTTTTTCAAGCAGATGTCATCATCCCAATAAGAAAAATGCAAGATTTTCATCAACTAGAAAATTATAGCACCGAAACAGTAGTTTTAAATTTGGAAAATGATCTAGGTTGGGATACATGGAAACCATTAAATTTAGAACATTTCTATGGAACTCTTATTATACTGGGAAATAATAAAAAAATAGAAGAATTAAAAATTGAAGATTCCAATTCTAATTCAATAGGATTAATTTCAGAAATATCGACTCAAGCAAACTTACTAATATATGATTTAACAATTCAAAAAGTATTTTTCCCTCAAGTAAAAAAACAAAATGTTGGATGTTTACTAGGAGCCAGAAACCCATCCAATACTCCATATTATACCTTTCCAGGCAAAACATTATTTCAAAATTGCAATATAAAAAGCGTACAAATGATAAAAGGAGTAGAGAATACAGGCCTTTTAGCTGGTGTAGTCGATGAATTTGCAGAATGTTATAATTGCAACTTCAAACATATAATATTCGCAACAACTTTTCATAATCCATTTGGAAATCAAATTTATTTTACTAGTGAAAATTTAATTACAGCAAGTCACAATTCCTCTGAACAAAAAAGAATTTGCATTGATGCTTCATCAAAACGAACCAAAAGAAAATAAAAAAGATTTCTATTTTGATAAAATAAAGAATAAGCTTTAATATAGGAAGTGTTTTATGTTTTTATTAAGCTTATTAAAGAATTTATTATTTTTTACAGGATCCTATTCCAATCAAGTATTTCCAGAACCTCTATCATTAGAGGAAGAAGAAGAATGTATCAACAAAATGCTAAACCATGATACTGCTGCAAGAAACAAATTAATTGAGCACAACCTTCGTTTAGTAGCACACATTGTCAAAAAATTTGAAACCAAAGATACAGACACCGATGATTTAATTAGTATTGGAACAATTGGATTAATCAAAGGAATAGATTCCTATAACAAAGAAAAAGCCACCAGAATTACAACCTATGTCGCAAGATGCATCGAAAACGAAATATTAATGTATTTTCGAGGAAATAAAAAAAACGGGAATAATGTTAGCTTAAATGATTCCATTGGATATGATAAAGATGGAAATGAAATCAACCTAATTGATGTCATCAAAGATAATTCCATCGACATAGCAGATAGTATCCATACCAAAAATAATTTAGAACTTCTAAATTCCTATTTAAAAGGATTAAACAAAAGAGAACAAGAAATCATCAAAAAAAGATATGGATTAAACTTATCAAAAGAACAAACCCAAAAAGAAATTGCGAAAGAACTAGGAATTTCTAGAAGTTATGTTTCCAGAATTGAAAAAAGAGC
>CAOKLK010000064.1 GCA_948469295.1 uncultured Mycoplasmatota bacterium | reverse complement strand
TTATTTGGTGCACTCGTTTCAGTTTCTGGTTCTTTATTTGGTGCACTCGTTTCAGCTTCTGGTTCTAATTCTTTGTTTGGTTTGGTGTCTGAAATGTCAACTTTATTATTATTGATATTATTTACATTTTGGGATTCATTTTTCTTTTGTTCTTCTTTTGCTGTATTTTTTTGTTGTTCTTCTTTTCTTTTTAAATCTTCTTTTACTTTTTCAACTACATTTTTATAAATATTTTGCATTTCTTTGGATGGTTTTTCAATTACTATTCCATTTTTTATTGCATTCATGATTTTCATGTTTTGTTCATAAGTTCCTTTGTAGTTTTCAATTCCTAGCATTTTTGCTAGTTCTGCTCTTCCTTTTTCAGAAGAATCAAATCCTAAAAAGTTTAATAAATCAATAAATGTTTGCCCTTTAAACCCTGTTAAGTCAAATGGTTCTAAAACTAGTTGCTCTTTCTCATATGCTACTGGTCTCTCTTTTGTAATTTTTTGTTTTATATCGTTTAAAATTTCTTCTTTTTGAATAGATGGTAGATCCATATCTGCTGTTATTTCTACATTTTTTAGTTGATCATTTGTTTTGTAATTCTTTTGTTTATTGAATACAAATACTTCTCCAATTACTGATGCAGCTGTAATGGCTAATACTGCTCGAAGTATATTTTTTTTAATTTCTTTAATTTCTGTTTTTAGTTTTTGTTCTTCGTTATTGTTATTCATTATTACCTTTCACCCCTTCGAAAAGCTTATGAGTGCTTTTTTCACTACGTTATTATACAGTATATTTAGAATTTGTCAACGCTATTTTTACAATTTTTTTAAAATTGTGATTTTTTTCGACTTTTTTAGTATTTTTATTCTTCTAATAAAATTGTAGTTGGCCCATCATTCTCTATATTAATTACCATATGACTTTGAAACATTCCACACTTAATGTCAGAAAGATATTTTTTTAATTCTTGATTCCACATTTCATATAGTAATTTAGCATCTTTCGAGTTCAAAGCTTCCGAAAAGGATGGACGATTCCCTTTTTTTGTGTTTGCATACAAAGTAAATTGACTAATTGATAAAATTTGCCCATGAATTTGTTGAATATTTTGTTTTCCATCTAAAAATATTCTTAAATTTACTACTTTTTTTGCTAGGTGTTGAATTTTAGATAGAGTATCTCCGTTTTTAAATCCTACAAATATTACATAACCTTCTTCTATTTCTTCGTGATAATTTTCTTCTTTTACCGTAACAGAGGCCTTGAGACATTTTTGTATTAATACTTTCATTTCATTTGACTTTCTAATGTTAATTCTTGATAAGAATCCATCTCAATGCCATATTGTTCTTTATAAATACTTTCTATATTTTGAACTGTTTGTTTGGCAGTATCCAATGGAACTTTTTTTAAAAAGGATTTTATTTTTCTGGTTCTGCCTTTTATTTCTAAGAGTGGATTAATCAGCGGCCAAGTATCGATATTAAATTCTAAATCTTTTGTAAGATATTGGCTTCTTTTATTTTCTTGGTATGCTTTTGGTTTATATCCTAGTTCTTCTAATATTTTTGCTGTTTTTTCAAAATTAGAAACCGTTACTTCAATTTTACTTGTTCCATCTTTTTTTTCTTCGATGGCAAGTTCGGTATTTTGTCCATCGCTTTGTAATTTTAACAGTTTATTTTTTTGAAAAAGAAGCATTTCAAATAGTTTCCTTTTTTGAATCCAGTTTCCTACTTCACGCACTTTATTTTTTTGAAAATATAGTAGCCATTGATCCACATCGATATCTAAAATTCTTATGGTTGTTTCGATCACTTTCTTTTCACCTCACAAACAAAATTAAAATCAAGTAAGGAAGAAAGAAAGTTTTCTAATTCTTCTTTATTTTTCACCTTTATGGTTAATTCATAATTCAAATTGTTTTCTAACTCTTTGGTTTTGACTGCTTCTACATAAACATTTTTGGTAGTTGCCTTGGAAATTAAATCTATTAGATGATTTTTCCCTGCATTTGTTTTTACTATAATATCAGTCAAATAGGTTCCTTCGATTTCAGGATTCCATTTTACTTCAATTAATTTTTCGGTTTTCTTTTTCATATTTTTACAAAAAGTCGTATGAACACTAACTCCTTCACCTTTTGTTATGTATCCAATAATTGGATCATCTTTTACTGGTTTGCAACATTTTGCTAAATTAAAGAGTATATCATTTGAGTTTGCAACTAATATTTCACTTTTTAATTTTTTCGGTTCGTTTTTTGCTTGACTTCCAATTTTTTCAATTAATAAATCTTGAACATTCTTTTTGTCTTCGTATGTTAAATTAATAATATATAATGCTGTATAACGAAGTGATCCAATAGAGAAATAAATCTCATTCATATCTTTTAGTTTTAAGTCATTACAAATTTTTTTGACATTTTCTGAATTTAAAACGCTGTCAAAAGATAATTTCTTTTTTCTTAAGGTATTTTCTAATAGTTCTTTTCCTTTGGCAATGTAATAATCTTTATCTTGTTTACTAAAATAAGATTTTATTTTGGTCTTAGCATGCGTGGTTTTGACAAAGTTTAACCATTCTTTTGATGGTGTACTATTTGGATTGGTTTTGATTTTAATAATATCATTATCTTGTAATTCGTAACTTAAAGGAACTATATTATCGTTTACTAAACATCCAACGGTAGTATCTCCAACATCGGTATGAATTCGATAAGCAAAGTCAATTGGTGTAGCATTTATCGGAAGTTCTACTACATCTCCTTTGGGGGTAAATACATAAATGCATTCGTTTAAGAAATCACTTTTTACGTTTTTTTCGAATTCCACATCATTATCGTTTTCGTTTGCTTCGATTAAATTACGGAAGACTTCTAATTTTTGTTCCATCATATTTTGAACTTTTTTGGTACCTTTTTCTTTATAAGACCAATGAGAAGCGATTCCTTTTTCTGCTAATTCATCCATTTCCCATGTTCTTATTTGAACTTCAAAACGATTGCCATCGACTCCAAAAACTCCTGTGTGAAGACTTTGGTACATGTTTTCTTTGGGCATTGCAATATAATCTTTGAACCGATTGGGAATGGGACGATATTTGGCATGAATTAATCCAAGAGCTGTGTAACAATCACTTACATTGTCCACAATAATTCGTAATGCCAAAATGTCATAAATACTATTCCATTTTTTTCCATTATTTAGTTTATTATAAATACTATATACACTTTTTACACGACTTTTAATATAAAAATGAATGTCATGATCAATGAGAATATTGCTTATGGAGTCTTGCATTTCTTCTAACACATCTTTTAAATCTTTTTCTTCATTATGTAATCTTTCTAGGATATCTTGATATACTTCTGGCTTTAAGTATTTTAAAGAAAGATTTTCTAATTCACTTTTGATGGAATTGATTCCTAAACGATGAGCAATGGGGACTAGAACACTCATAGTTTCGTTTGCAGTTTTCTTTTGTTTTCTTTCTTTTAGTGCTTCAGAAGTTCGTAAGTTATGTAAACGATCTGCTAGTTTTATAAATAAAACTCGAACATCTTCTGCAAGTCCTACCAATACTTTTCTTAAATAAATGGCACTTGTTTCGGAATCGTCGGTTAATTCTAATTTGTTAATTTTGTTTATCGAATTTACAATGGCGGTGATTTCGCTTCCAAAGTTTTTTTCTAATTCTTCTTTGGTAATAGTATTTAAGCTTTCATGTAATAATGCAGCACATATTGTTGTTGTATCAACGTTTAAGGTTGTAAGAATATTCGCAACTTCCAAGGGATGTGTGATGAAGTCTTCGTCATTTAATCTTTTTTCTCCTTGATGAAGTTTTTTGGCAAATTCATATGCTTTTTTTATTTCTTGAATTTCGTCTGATTTGATATCAGGTTGCATTTTTTCGATAATTTCTTCGATTGTTATTGGTTGGTTCATTCTACATCATTCTTTTCTTTATAATATATTTTAGTGGCAATTTTTGCATCCACATTTTCACAAAATTCTCTGGCATCACTTAAAGAACCTACTACTGATAAATAGTGAATGGGAATGGCTAAATGAGGTTTGATGATATTGGCAAGTGTTGCTGCTTCTTTTGCAGTCATTGTATATGTGCCTCCGACGGGGAGAAAGATGACATCTGCTTTGATTTTTTTGGTTTCGTTTGTTACATCAGTATCGCCAGCGATATAATAAATGATTTGATTCATTGTAATAATATATCCGACCCACTCTTTGTTTCGAGGATGATATTCTTTTTTGAGATTATAAGCTCTTATTGTTTCAAATTTTAAGTTTTCAAAATGAAAGGTTTGATTTGGTTTTACCACTAAAATTTGATTTTCAGGAATACCAATGTCTATTAATTCTTCGAATAATTCTTTGGGAATTATAAAATTTGTTTCTTTCTTTTTGGTTTTTAAAATGTCAATTAGAGAAAAATGATCCCAATGCGGATGGGTAATAAAGATGAAATCTGTGTCGTGCATTTCTTTGGGAATCTGAAAGGGATCGATATAAATAATATGATCTCCTTGTAATTTGATGGCAGCATTGGCATAGACCATGATTGGTTCTATTTTATTCATTTGGAATTCCTCTTTTTCGTCTTTCGATAACGTATTCATCTATATATTCATTCTTGGTATTTAGAATATCATCAACCATATCAAACAAGGTTAAATTGACTCCGCGATTCCATTTGGTATTTTTTAAGTAATTCCAAATATCTTCAATTGTAATATAGATCATATGATTTTGATGTAATTCTTTTTGTTTTGACTTCAAGGCTGGAAGAAGTCTTTTATATAAACTTTCTAATGAAGAAAATTTTTCGTCCATACTTTCACCTAGCAATCTAAATATTAAATTGTTTGCATATATTTATTATATATCAAAGGAACATTTTAGAAAAGGTGTAAATATGAGAAAAAATAAATTTATTACTTCCACTCTAATTC
>CAOKLK010000063.1 GCA_948469295.1 uncultured Mycoplasmatota bacterium | reverse complement strand
AATAATTATCTTCAATTTTTAAAACTGTATTTTCTTTTATTCTAGTTAATAGATCCATTTTAACCCTCCATTTTTTGATAGTCTTTATATCCTATTATAACTTTATTTTCGGTGATTAATATTGGTCTTTTTACTAACATGCCATTGCTTGCTAACAATTTTAGTTGTTCATCAGTTGTCATTGTTGGTAATTTTTCTTTTAAGTTTAATTCTTTGTAAATCAGACCACTGGTATTGAAAAATTTTTTTAATTCTACTCCACTTTTTTCCCACCATTGTTGCAATTCTTCTTTGGTTGGATTGTTTTCTTTGATATCACGACATTCCACTTTTATATTTTGATCTAATAGGGTTTGATATGCTTTTTTACATGTACTACATTTTGGGTACCACAAAAATAAATTCATAATTTCCTCTTTTCTTTTTTTGTATTATAACATATATTTTAATTGGTGATGGACTTTGAAACAACCTATTATTGGAATTCTTCCACGATTTCATGTTGAGAATAAGCCTGATATGTTTTTGTTTGATGAATATCGCACTGCTATATTAAATTCAGGAGGAGTTCCTATTCTTTTATTACCACCTTATTTGGATGATATAAAAAATCATCAACCTTTTTTGGATGATGTTACGAGTATAGAAGAAAATTTTATCACCCCTTTGTTAGATATTTGTGACGGTTTTTTGTTTCCTGGAGGTAGTTGTTGGTATGGATTTGATCAATATGTATTTGAGTATGCTTGTCGTCATGATAAGCCTGTTTTGGGAATTTGCCTTGGAATGCAATTAATGGCGAATGTTCCTTTTTTTCAGGATGCTAATTCAGATCATACGAAAAAAATTGAATCTTTTATTGAACATCAAAGTGAATTAATGCATGTTCATTCGATTCATTTATTTTCTAGTAAATTAAAAGATATTTTAGGTGATGATAGTGTTTTGGTTAATAGTAGGCATTCTTCGCAAGTTCAATTTTCTTCCTATTTTCATGTATCATCAGTTTCTTTGGACGGAGTTATTGAAAGCATAGAAATCCCCAATCAGAAATTTATGATTGGGGTTCAATGGCATCCAGAAACTTTGTTTGGAAAAGATATTTCTTCTTCAAAAATCTTTAAAGCTTTTGTGGATGCTTGTCTTTGATTTTATTTTTGATCGTTAATAACACCATTGATTAAATTTAAATCGGATGGAATGATGTATGGAATGTTTGCTAAGTGAAATATTGCTAGGGGAAGTACTGCACCCAATCTTGCACCATCCATCCATTTGGGATTTTGAGGCATTAAATCATAAAGTTGCTCTAGCGTATATTTAAAAAAGACTTTTTCTGATGCTTTAACGTATTCTTCAATATGAATCATGTATTTATGAATTCCATCTTGAAATAAGGTATTTTCTTCTAATGGAAAATCTGTTAGTAATTCAAATCTTTCTTCTCCCCCTGTAAAAATGGCACAGTCATAGTCTGTATCAAATGATATGTTTGTTAATTTTTCACGTACAAATTCTTCTACTTCTTCAATTTTTACTTTGGAAATGCTTTCATTTGCTTCGGGAAATTGATTTAATAAATCTGCTACTCCTATTTTTAAATTCTGTCTTTTGGTTAGTTCGTTTTTTTCAAATGTAACTAATTCTGTTGTTTTTCCACCCATATTTATTACTAACACTTTTTTGTTATTATAGTCATTTTCCATAGCTGTTCCTAAGTAGTAATTTTCAATACCATGGCTAATGATATTGAAGTGAAGGT
Source organism: uncultured Mycoplasmatota bacterium (assembly GCA_948469295.1). Lineage (GTDB taxonomy): Bacteria > Bacillota_I > Bacilli_A > RF39 > UBA660 > MGBC162267. Next base: position 3,239 of record CAOKLK010000063.1, on the reverse strand, counting down.
CTAATTGATCATTAAATTTTTTGATCATTTCGATCTTTTTTTCTTTGTTTAGTTCTCGAAAAATTCCTGTTACATAGATGTGTGTGTTTTCATATCGGAAATGATATTTTTCTTTTAGTGAGGTAAAGTAATCAAAAAGTTCTGTTTCATTTTGCTTACTAATTCCTTCTGTTTTGGAAAAGTTATTTTTAAAGTAAATACTATGTTCTTCTAATAGTTTTAGTTCGTTATCAAAGCCATATACTTTAATTGTTGAAGATCCTAAATCAATGTAATATTCTTGCATTTTATCACCTGTTTTCATTATACCATAGTCAATTCTTTTTCTAAAGAAATAAATTCTTCTTTTAAAATGGAGTATAAATATAGGGATATGGGTTTGGATGTTTTTATTTCTATGTATGATTTGTATCCCTGTAATTGTTTTATGTAAGCATCATCTACTAAATGATTTAATTTGTAGTCTAAAATGATTATTTTCGTTGGTGTTTCTATTAGTAAATCAATAATACCATGATATTCTTTGTGATCTTTTTCATAGATAAATTCATATTCTTTTTGGATGTTATAGTCTTTATTTTGTTGAATAAATTCGGATTCTATAAAGTTTCTTATTTTTTTCTTTAAAAAGGCATTGGCAATTTGATCATAATTGGGATTTATAAAGTCAATACATTCTAAGTATTCATGCATTTTTATCCCAAGTTTGATGTTTTCTGCTTCTTTTTTCGTGATTAAGTTGTTATTGTCTTTAGAAAATTTCAATTGTGGTTCTTCTATTGTTTCGAAATGAATTTCTTCTACGAGTATTGGTTCTGTGATTTCGGGACTCATTTTCATGTCTTGGGTCTCTTTTAAGTAATCTTTGGTTAACTTTATTTCTTCTTGTTTGATTTTTGTTTGAAAGTCTTTGAGATGAGACCAAATAATGTAAAGAAAATCTGCTAAGGAACGACATTCGATTCTAGTATTTATTTCTTTTTCTTTCTCAGGAAGAACAAAAATCATTTTTTCTTTAGCCCTGGTAACTGCAACATAAAATAAGCGAATTTTTTCGGATATTTCTTCTTTGATGTAGTTTTGTTTTATTAATTCTTTTAAGAAGCATGAGTAAATTCCTTCTTGTTTTAAAGGTGTAAGGAAGCCATATTTTGAATCATATAAAAACCGTTCTTTGACATCTCGAATGTTAAATTTTTTGGTTAATCCACTGAAGTAGCAAATAGGATACTCTAAGCCTTTTGATTTATGAATTGTCATGATTGTGACACTGTCTTCATTGGTTTCGTTGATGCTAAAGCGAATTTCTAGTTCGTCTTTTTGGATGCGATTTAAAAACTCATGGAATGTGAAAATGTTGTTTGCTTTTTGACCATATTCTTTTGCTAGGTCTTGAATGTAGTTTAGGATTACTAAATTTTCTTCTATATTTCCTATTTTAATTATTTTTTCGTATATGTTAGTTGTTTCATATAATTTTGAAATGATGTTTGGTAAGGTTTGGGTGGATATGGTTTCAATGATTTCTTTCAGTTGTTTGTAGATTGCGGTTTGATACCAATTATGGGTAGTTATGGTTTCATAAATTGTTTGGTCTGGTATTTCAAATAGAAAACTTCTGGCAATACTTGTGTAGGCAAATTCAAATTTTTTGTCAAATTTTTTCATAGAAAAAGAATTGATTGTTTGAAGTAAATTGGTGAAGGTTACAAAAATTGTAGAATCGTTTAATTTTTCGTCTTTTTGAATGCTTAATGGAATGTTTTTGGCATTGAATATTTGTTTATACAAATTGAAGTTGGTGCTACGATCCATTAGGATGACGAAATCTTTGTAGGTTGCTTTGTGAATTTTACCCTCATCTTTGTCGTATAGTAGATATCCATTTTTTATTTTTGAATGGATGTCTTCCGCAATTAGGAAAGCTTCTATCTCTTCTTCTTTGTAGTCAGATTTTTTTTCTTTTTGATAGCTTAGAATGTCCATGTGATAATTTTCTTTGGTGGTTCCATTTTCTATGTATGCGTTGTTTCCAAAAACCATTTGATGTTCTTCTAAGTAGTTTGCTCCTCCTAAGGCATCATCCATAATTTGATTGAACATGCGATTGATATCCTCTAGAACTTCTTTTCGGGAACGAAAGTTTTTTAGTAAATCTATTTTTTTCCCATCTAAGTTGGTTCTGTAGGTATCGTATTTTGTTTTGAAGAGTACTGGATTTGCATTACGGAACCGATAGATGCTTTGTTTTATGTCTCCGACCATATAAACATTGTTATTTGCAATATAGGAGATGAATGTTTCTTGAATGTTGTTGGTATCTTGGTATTCGTCTATCATGATTTCGTGAAATCCATTTTTTAAGTTGATTCTTACTTCTGGCTCATTTTTTACTAGATAAATGGCAAGTTTCGCAATGTCATTGAAGTCGAAGTATTCCTTTTTCTTTTTTTGAATTTTTAGTTCTTCAAAATATTCTTTGAGAATCTGACAAAATAGTGAAATGGTTTGGGACATTTTTTGGTAATCTTGTCTTAGGGTTTCTATATTTCCATATTCTAACAGCGCTAAGAGTTCTTTTATGGAATTGTTTACGATTTCTTTGGCTTCTTTGATTTCTTCTTCGGAACCTTTTTTTAATGGGGGCATTTTACAGGAACGATAACTAATTAATGTGTCAATATCTTTGGCATTTAAAAGCCCTTCTAGTTGCTGATAACATTTAGTCATGTAGTCGTTTGATGAGATTCTTGCTAATTCTTCTAAATTTTCTTTTATTTTCGTTTGTTTTTCTATGATTAGTAGTTCAAACTCTTGAAGATATTTTTCGATTGTTTCTTCTTTAAAATTGTTTTGAATGTAGTCTTCTAAATAATGTTCTTCTGTAAAGCTATTTTCTATTTTTTTGGCAATATTTAATAAGCTATTGTATACTTCATCATCATTCTTGACACAATATTCTCCAATAAAATTTGTAAAGTCTATTTGTTCTTTTTCGTAATAGGAATCTAAAATTTTTCTTAGAGTATCTCTTTTTAGAATTTCTAATACGGAATCATCGGTTATTTTGGGACTTGACGTTATATTTAACAAGTAATGGTATTTTTTGACAATTGAAAGGGAGAAGGCGTCAAAAGTTGTGATGTAAGCACTGTCAAGTAAGGACAATTCTTGTTTTAGGGTTTCGTCTTGTTTGATTTTTTTTCGAATTCGTTCTTTCATTTCTCCAGCGGCCGCTT
>CAOKLK010000062.1 GCA_948469295.1 uncultured Mycoplasmatota bacterium | reverse complement strand
AGAAATAAAAGGAAACGTATTAGAAGATCTTCAAAAAGAAGTAAATATTTATCTAAATCATGATAAAGAATTTGTTACAGATGTATTTACAAAAAAAAGAACAAGATAATAGGAGATAATCCTATTTTTTTATGTTTCAAATCAAAAAGAAGATAAAAAGTAACATAGTTTTTTAAAATAGCTTCAAATAAAAATATCTAAAAAACTGCATTGATTCCAAAGAATCTGTACAGTATAATAAAGATAAGGATTTGATTATATGGAACTATTTAAAACAGAAAAAATAAAAGATTTAGTATATCAAAAAAACTACATCAGTAGATTTATAATTCTCTTAATTGGTGTAACATTATTAGCTTTAGTTTATAATGTATTTTTAGTACCCAATAATCTTGTAATTGGGGGAACCAGCGGAATTGCGATTATTCTCCAAAAACTTTTTGGAATCAATCCAAACATTTTTTTGTATATTGCAAGTGGTGTTTTACTAATTATTAGCTATTTCTTTTTAGGAAAACAAGAAACCGCTACAACAATTATTGGAAGTTTACTATATCCCATTATGGTATCAGCAACCACTCCTTTAGCTGCTTACTTAAGACAATACATGAACTTTGATAGCTTTCTCATAGTCATACTTATCGCTGGACTATTAAATGGGTTAGCAAATGGAATCATTTATAAAAATGGGTTTACTACAGGTGGCAGCGATATTTTAATGAAAATCATAAACAAATATGCGAAAATTCCAGAAGGAAAAAGTGTTTTATATACCAACTTAACAATTATTTTAATAGGATGCTTTGTCTTTGGAATCAACAAAATGATCTATGCTATCTTAATATTATATATTAGTAGTAGCTTAGTAGATCGTATACTAATTGGAATATCAAACAGTAAACTATTCTTTATTTATACAAAAGAAACCAAAAAAGTAAAAAACTTTATCATCGAAGACTTAAAATGTGGAGTAACTCTTCTAGATACCAAAGGAGGATTTCGAGAAAAAAAAGGAGTCTTACTAATGTGTGTAGTTCCGACCAAAGACTATTACTATTTTAAAGAATCCGTTTTACTAATTGATCCCACTGCTTTCTTTGTAATCAATGATTGTTATGAAGTTCAAGGTGGTGTTAAACGGGCAAATTTACCATTTAATAGATAATAAAAATCTGATATAATGTACAAAGTACGAGGTGGTAAAAATTGAAGTTAATACAAGTACAAAATTGTTATAAAGTATATAAAAATGGAACAACTGCTCTTGCAGATTTAAACGTCACCATTGATAAAGGAGAATTTGTCTTTGTTATTGGGTCCACAGGAAGTGGAAAATCAACATTTATCAAAACATTATATCGAGAAGAAAAACCAACCAAAGGAAATGTGGTTGTTGGGGGAATCAATGTTGCAAAACTAAGAAATTCAAAAGTATATAAATTACGAAGAAAAATAGGAGTAGTCTTTCAAGATTTTAAACTCTTGCCCAAATTAACCGTGTATGAAAATGTTGCCTTTGCCCTAGAATCACTTGGAATGGAAACCAAAGAAATCAGACCAAAAGTAATGAATGCAATTGAAAAAGTAGGATTAAAAGAAAAAACGCGAAACTTTCCAAGCCAACTATCTGGTGGAGAACAACAACGTGTTGCAATTGCAAGAGCAATCGTAAATAATCCCAAACTATTAATTTGTGATGAACCAACTGGAAACTTAGATCCAGAAACATCCAAAGAAATTATGAAAATTTTAGAACGAATTAATAAAGAACTTGGCACCACAATTATTATGGCAACGCATGATCGAGAAATCGTAAATAGAATGCAAAAAAGAGTCTTAATAATTGAAAATGGTGTACTTGCAGGTGATTATTTGAAAGGAAGTTATAAAGCCCATGAGAGCATTAAGAATTCTAATTAGAAGTATTCGGGATTCTTTTAAAAGTGTAGGAAGAAATTTTAGCTTAAGTATGGCTGCTATCACTTGTTCAACCATAACCTTAATATTAGTAGCAATCTCTATTATTTTATCTTATAACGTAAGAGAAATAACAAATACTTTAGAAAAAGAACTAACCATAGTTGCATATGTCAAAAAAGAAGCAACCGAAGAAAATGTCGAAGAACTAAAAAAAGAATTAAATTCCATGTCAGAAGTCGAAAACTTTAACTTTAAAAGCAAAGAAGAATGGAAAGCTGAAATGAAAAATGAATCAGAAACCTTAAATGCAACCTTAGACTATTTAGAAACCAATCCCTTACTAGATTCATTTGTAATAACCGTAAAAGATGTCAAAGATTTAAAAACTACGACAGAACGCATTCGAAAATACGATTTCGTATCTTCAGCAGAATATGGAGAAGGAATGGTAGAAAATATAGTTGGAGCATTTGATATTGTGAGTAAAGGAACCATAGTAATCGTAATTGCTTTAATATTAGTTACCGCATTTTTAATCAGTAACACCATAAAACTTACTATTTTTTCAAGAAAAAATGAAATTGAAATCATGAGATTAGTAGGAGCAAGCAACATAGCAATCAAATTACCTTTTATATTTGAAGGATTCATATTAGGAGTCATTGGATCTATTTTACCAATAATCGCAACCATTTATGGCTACATTATTTTCTATGATAAAATGGGAGGACACGTTTTCTCAAATATCATTGTGTTAGTAAAACCATTTAATTTTGTTTTCTACATTGCTCTAATTCTATTAACCGTTGGATGCTTAGTAGGAATGTTTGGAAGTTATCGAGCAGTAAGGAAGTATTTAAAAATATGATGAAGAAAACGCTAAATATCTTTTTAGTTCTAACCATGTTTCTATCAATTTTACTAACACCAATAACAGTAAATGCTAAAGAAGAAACATTAGGAGATTTAAGAAGAAACTACGAAAATTTACTAAAACAAAAACAAGAGAATGATAACAAAACAGAAGAAGCAAAAAAAGAAATCGCAGCCAAAGAACAAGCAATCAAGAATGCCGAAAGTGATTTAACAAACGCTAGAAAAGATGAAGCTGAAACACAAGAAAAAATAAACGAATCAAGCGAAAGAATTACAGAACTTACTAAAGAAGCAGAAAAAGTTTTATTATATTTACAACAGATGCAAGGACAAAATGCTTATGTGGAATATGTAAGTGGTGCAAGTACAGTAACAGATTTAATTATGAGAGTTGCAGTAGTAGAACAAACTTCAAATCATATCAAAACAACAATGAACAACTTAGAAGAAGAAATAAAGAAAAATGAAGCATTAAAATTAGAACTTCAACAAAAACAAAAAGCATTAGAAAAACAAATTACCAATTATCAAGCGGTGATAAAACAACAATATAATAATTTAGAAGAATATGATAAATTTGCACCAGGAATTAATGAACAAGTTGCAGCAGCAAAAAGCAAATATGAAGCCAACAAAAATACTTGTCAACAAATCATTGGAAAATCCGATGATAGTGTAGTGATTTCTACTTGTACAAAAGTCCCAGTAAATAGTGGTTGGTTAAAACCATTAAGACAAGGATATGTAACAAGTACAATTGGAAGTCGATGGGGAAGTTATCATAATGCCCTAGATATCGGAGGAAATGCCGAAGGAACACCAATCTATGCCGCAGCATCTGGAGTAGTATCAGGAAAAATTCCAAAGTATCGATGTGGAGGAAATATGCTTTATATCGACGTCACAGTAAATGGAGTAAAATATACCACTTACTATTATCACTTGTTAAGATTCAACGTAAATGTAGGTGATGTCGTAGATCAAAATACCATAATTGGTTATGTAGGAGGAGGAAAAAGTACTTCTTCTGCCTATGGTGGATATGATACTTGTACCACTGGAGCACATCTTCACTATGGAGTAGCCAAAGGATGGTTTACAGGAACCATAAATCGTGCCAATGTTATTACACCACCAGGATTCCCAAATAAAGAAGGATACAGATTCTATTCTAGAACAGATTACTATTCTTAAAAAGCGAGAAACTTCTCGTTTTTTTTTCTTCTTTTTGATATAGTAAAAAAGGTGATAAATATGTCATTTTCTACAAGAATGAAAGAAGAAATAACCAAAAATAACTTAAATCGAATAGAAATTCAAAGTGAATTATCAGCAATTATTCGTTATGATGCCAAAATAAGCAAAGATTTGATTTTCTTAACATTTGAAAATGCCTCAGTTGCAAGAAGAGTATATAAAGATTTAAAAGAACTATTTAACATCAGTATTAAAATTACAGTAAGAAATCAAAAAAAATTACGGTCTAAACAAATTTATATATTAGAAATCAAAGAAAAAATAAATTATATATTAGAATCTCTCTCCATACATAAAAACAATAAAAAATGTGAAATGAAAGAAGAATATCTCGATGCCTTTGAAGAAAAAGTTGCCTACATTAGAGGGACATTCTTAGTAACTGGATCAATAAATGATCCAAGTACCAGTGGATATCATTTAGAATTCGTATTAGAAATGAAAAAAGATGCTGTCTTCATTCAAAAATTACTAAAAAGCATTCGAATAGAATCAAAAGTTTTAAAAAGAGTCAATCGTTATATGGTTTATATCAAAAGTGCTGAAGTAATCAGCGACATGATTCGAGCATTCGGAGCAATCAATTCCTTATTTTATTTTGAAGACATTCGAATTTATAGAGATCATAAAAATATGGTCAATCGCTTAAATAATTGTGAAATAGCCAATCAAGAAAAAACAACCACAACAGGAATAAAACATTTAGAAATTATTCAGTATTTAAAAGAAAAAGATTTAATTGACTTATTAGAGGAAAAAACACAAATGGTGTTAGAATACCGTTTAAAATATCCAGAATCTTCTTATCAAGAGCTTGCAGAAATCATCAGCTTAGAAACAGGATATAAAATTGGTAAATCTGGAATCAATCATCATTTTATCAAGATGCGAAAATTAATGGAATCACATCAACAAAGATAAAACTCGTATAAAACAAAATAATATGATAAAATTAATATAATAAGGGATTGATCGTATGAATTATAAAAGTCTTATCAAAAAAGAAACCAAAGTAATCGC
>CAOKLK010000061.1 GCA_948469295.1 uncultured Mycoplasmatota bacterium | reverse complement strand
ACCAATCATTCTTTTCACAGTTTTTTATTTCATTACCCCAGTATAAGGCGTTTAAGCAAATTTCTCTATTCGAACTACTTTCTCCACTTGTGGCATAGATATAATCACTTGGATACATAAGTCCTATTTTCCCAACCCATGTGGTTGTTCTTGGTATTTCATCAGTACAATACGTTTGACCACTACACATTTTTCCTGTGTTATTACTTCTTTCCAAATTATAAAAATTCTTGCGAACATTATTCGATTCATTATTTGCTCCAGTATTCCAAGTAACAGTGTCAATCATATTCTTGGCTTCACTTGTAAGCCCTGTCTCACTAAAATCACATTCTGTTGTCGTATTATCAATTCCATTATAACAGATACCACTCGTTCGATTATAATACGCTCCGTTATTTAGAAGATCCATTATTTTGGAGGTACTCCATTCATTGACTCCAGAACCACCATTGATACTTAATTCACTTGTGTCCCAGGAATACGACCCGATACTTTCACTTCGAATTAGTTTGACACGAGATCCCTCTGGCGTATTTACTAAACCGATTATTCGCCATAATTCATTATTGAAATTCACATAATTATTAAATGTATTTCCTGCGTAGCGTAATTCAGTAAGACGTAAATTATTAATCGCATTTTCATCATCGGTATAGGTTATTTCAGCATCTTCATGTGTTACTTCATATAAACCTGTACCTTCCGTTACTATTCTTGTACTCTTTATGGTATCAATCAGTGTTAAAGGTGTCTTATAACTTGTAATGATACTTACTTTTCCATGATAGGTTGCATTCATACTATTTTCCATATCTGCGGTAACCATGCTACTCATCCATATCTTTAAACTAAATTCTTTGGTTTCATTTGGTCCTAAACCTCCAATCAGTAATCTATAAGCACTTATAGCACCTTCTATTGTTGGATCTGTTTTGTCATATGATACCAAACTTCCCTTACCTATTGAGTCTGAAACATTTCTTTGTGTCAAACTTACCCTTAAATATTCGTCTGGTAGTTTCTTTCCACTTGGAATCAATGTTTCCAAATTAATTTGATAATTTGCAGCACTATCACACAAATTTTTGATGGTAAAATTATATGGTGGATTTTTTAATCCATCCTCGTCACTTACAGGATATGCTTTGCTTAAATTTATGGCATCACTTTCCAAAAATTCGATTTCAAAACAATCTGTTGTTACCACATTATTCTCCGATTGCACAAAATTTAAACTCCAATACGCATAACTAATTCCTACAATTAAAAGTATTAGGATCATACAGCCTAAGGTGATTAATACTTTTTTCTTGTTCATTTTTACAACCTCTTTCTATTATAATTATAAATGTAAAAAAGTTTCTTTTCTACTTTATAATCTATAATATAACATTTTTCTTTTCTTTTTACTATAAATTTTTTTAATAGATTTATTTCATCAAAAAAAGAATCATTTATTTTGATTCTCCTCTTATTATTTCCATTGCTTCACGCATTTTCATATCATATTTTACGACTTCTAATGAACCATATGCTTCAATTAATTCTTCTTTGGTGATTCCATAATTTTCAGCCATTTCTTTTGCTTTGGCTTCCACTTCTTCTTCTTTGAAATCAATCTTTTCAGATTCTGCCACTTCTTCCAAAAGATAACGATATTTGACACGTTTCGTAGCTTCTGGTTCCATTTGTTCATGAAGTTTTTCATGATCTAATCCTGTGAATTGTGCATATTGTTCTAGAGTAATTCCTTGCATTTTTAATTGATCTTCTAATTGATGGATCATACGATGAATTTCATCATCAATAATTTCTTTATTTAATTCTACTGTCATATTATTTGATGCAGTTTCTAAACATTTTTCTAAGTATTCATCTTCTTTAGCATGTTCTTTTTGAGTTTGAATTGTTTTTTCTACTTCTTTTTTTAATTCTTCTTCATTTGTTACTTTTTCATAGCCTAAATCATCAAAGAAATCTTTATCTAATGCTGGTAACACTCTTTCTTTAATTTCCATTACTTCGACATCAAATTTTACTTTTTTTCCTCCAAGATCGTTAGCATATCCTTCTGGGAATTCTAAATCTAGAGTCTTTTTATCTCCTTTTTTCAATCCAATTAATCCTGTTTCAAATCCAGGTATAAAGGTATTGGATCCAATTTCTAATGGGAAGTTTTCTCCTGATCCGCCTTCTAGTTCTTTTCCATCTACATACCCTTTGAAATTAATGATTGCTGTATCTTTTTCGGCAACTTTTTCTTTTTCATCTTTGACTTTTATTTCTGCAAATTGTTGTCTTAAATGTTCAATTTCTTCAGCTATCTCTTTTTCTTCTACTTTAACAGCTTCTTTTTTTATTTTTAAATTTTTATATTCTCCTAATTTAATTTCAGGTTTTGTAATAATTGTAAATTTAAATGTTACAGATTTTTGATCAATTGTTTTCACATCTAATTTTGGTTCAATTACAGGAATTAATTTGTTATCTTCCATAACTTTTTGGTAAGCAATTTCTACTGCTTCATCTACTGCATCCATGTAAAGAGATTCTATTCCAAATTTTTTGATGAAAACATCTTTTGGACATGCTCCTTTTCGAAACCCATCTACTTTCGTTTCTTTACTCTTTTTCTTAAAAGCTTTGTCAAGACATTGTTCCCAATCTTGATTTTCTACTTTGATTTCAATTTCATGTACATTTTTCATAATTCTAGTTTTTCCTTTCAAATATCTTTATTATATCGATTTTGTTCTTTTTTTGCAAGAACTTATCCTTTATTTTCATAGGATAATAAATTTCTTATATCTTCTTCGGTTAAGTGTTTTAATAGTTCGATATCCACTTCTTCATTTTCTATTAGTTTATCACTTAACAATTGTTTCTTTTTTTGTAATTCTAATATTTTTTCTTCGATGGTATTTTTCGTTACTAGTTTGATTACTTCTACGGTTTTTGTTTGTCCAATTCGATGAGTTCGATCCGTTGCTTGATTTTCACTTTGAGGATTCCACCATAAATCTAGGTGAATTACTACATCAGCACTTGTAAGGTTTAATCCTGTTCCACCACTTTTTAACATAATTAAAAATACTTTGGTGTCATCATTATTAAATTTATTTACTAATTCCATTCTGGTTTTACTTGGAGTGGAACCAGTAATTGTGTAATTTGAGATATGTTGGTTTTCTAATTCTTTTTTTACTAATTCTAAAGCAGATCGAAAGCTTGTAAATAATAAAATCTTATGACCATTTAATATAATTTCAGGGATTATTTTCATTAAATTCTCTATTTTAGAACTTTGTTTTTCGTAATCTTCATAAATTATGGACGGTGATATACAAAGTTGTCTTAATCTTGTCAAAAGTTTTAATATTTCTATTCTGGCTTTTTGAAATCCAACTTTTTTGATTAAGTCTTTCATTATTTTATCACTTCTTTTCACTTCAGAAGCATAAAGTTTTTGTTCAGATTCATTTAAATCTAAAAAAATTGTATTCTCTATTTTAGAAGGTAACTCTTTGGCAACGTTTTCTTTTTTTCTTCGTAATATAAAAGGTGTAATAATTCTTTTTAAATTATCTAGTTCTGTTTTTTGTTCTTCCAAACTATTTATTTTGTATTTGGATTGAAAATTTGGTAAGGAAGATAAGAATCCAGGCATAATAAAATCAAAAATGCTCCATAGTTCGATCAAACTATTTTCTATCGGAGTACCTGTTAATGCTAATTTGAAAGTGGATTGTATTTTTTTGACAGATTTTGTTAGTCCTGCTTTCGGATTTTTGATATTCTGAGCTTCATCTATCACACAAGCTTCAAAATATTTTTCCCCATAAAGTTTTTCGTCTTCTCGAATTAAACCATAAGACGTAATATAAACTGTAGTTGAAAAATCATTTAACAGTTTTTCTCGATGTTTTTTGCTATTATTTAAAATGATGACACTTAATTCTGGTGCAAATTTTTGAAATTCATTTTTCCAATTGTATAAAAGAGAAGTTGGAGCAATAATTAAAAATTTGCTGTTCTTTTTTTCTTTTAATACTTTTTTAAAGTAGATTATGGTTTGTAATGATTTTCCAAGTCCCATTTCATCAGCTAGTATACCTCCAAATCCACATTTATAAATAGTATATAGCCATTTTACTCCTTCGATTTGATAATCTCTTAACAGTTGTTGTTCTTGATCTTTAAAAGAAAGTTTTACTTTTTGATAGGTTTTAAAATCTTTTAGAAATTGATCGAAATGATGATCAGTTTCAATAGAAAAATTTTTATTTTTTAAACTATCTAGATAAAGTGCATAGTATTTTGGAAGTACTCCACCATTTTGAATGAGTTCGTCATATGTTAAATTTAATTCATCCATAAGTTCATCAAATTCTTTTATAGTTTGATCTTCTAATGAAAGAATATCTCCAGATTTTAGTTTCAAATATTTCTTTTTCTTTTTGAATGCAACTAAAATATTTTCTAATTCTTGTTCTTCTATATGATCCAAATGAAAAGCTATCTGCATAATGTTATCTTTTCCAATAGAAAAAGTACTGGTTACTTGTTTATTTTTATGAATCAATGTTTGCTTTATTTTTTCAGAAGTAAAAATTTCATATTCGTGAGATAGTTTTTCTAATTCAAATTCGATAAAATTTCCAATATCATCTATATCGTCCATATAAATTTGGTTATTTTTGATTTGAAAATTCATATTTAATAACTTTTCTAACACTTCATTTTCATATTCTATGTCTCTTAGTAAATGACTGTTTTGGGGGGTAAAATAATCTATTTCTTCTTCCTTATATGAAAATGTTATTTTTGCAGTAATGATATCATTGAAATCAAAATAAATTTTGGTGTCTGGGGTTATGCCAATCAGTAAATTATCAATAGATGGATCGATGGTAATTTCATTTTTTACGATAGGAAATATGGAATTTGCAAAGTTATTTAAATCTTTTTCTTCGAATATTAATTCTTCTAAATCACTCGTTTCCATTTTTTGAATCAGTTCTCTTATTTGTTTCCCTACGTGATAAATTATCCCTTGGGAATAAATATATTCTTCATCTTCGGTGATATTTATCATTTGTC